>JAAETT010000200.1 GCA_024228115.1 bacterium | reverse complement strand
TTCTTCCCGCTCTTGCGGATCAGCTCCACGACCTCGGCCTTGTATTCATCTGTGAACGATCGACGCTTCCGTTTTCCCATGACACACTCCTACCGCACTTTCGTGCGATCCGGGGTGTCCACGAGACCGGGGCAAGCTCAGGGCGCGGCGCCTGGGCCCGCAGGGGTAGGGTGGATGCCGGCTCTGGCCTGTGGCTCGGCTAGACGGCGGCCGGGATCTCGGCCGGATCGAGTCGGGGGCCCGCCTTGCGCCAGCCCTCCGCCAGGAGCCAGGTGTGTGGCGTGGCAATCGCCACCACGTTTCCGCCAGGTCGTTCCCGCGCCTGGGCGACGAGCCCGGCTGCTGAGCGGCGCCAGCCCTCGAACCAGCGCCCTGAGGACGCCGGATCGATTCGAGCCGTCCGGGGCTTCGTCTTCATGTGCCTACGAGCATTCAGAAGCACGTAGCGCATCGCGTTCCGTACCTGGGTCGGCGTCCGCAGCACCACGTGATGGAAGCGGTCCAGCAAGACACGCCCCTTACGTCCGAATACCCGGTTCACCGCCCGCGCCAGGCGAGATCCCAGCGCATTCATCCCCCTGCCGAGCGCCCCCGCATCCTTGGCCTCGACGATCAGATGCAGATGATTCGACTGGATCGAGTAGTGAATGAGTCGGAAGTCCGTGCGCTCGAGCACGCAGGCAAACGACCGCTCCACTTCCCGCACCAGCCTCCCATCGCGAAGCGACGGAACATCGGGCCGGACCTTCATGGTCACATGGCAAGGATGTCGGGAAGCCAGCGGGGCTCGCTGGAGATGGGCCACTCGCGGGTTCGGGCCACACTTACGTCCTGCGCCCTCACGCCTTCCTCCCCAGCCATGAAGGGGGAGTTCGGGTTGAGGAGTCCGACGCAACATGGTGTTGATAATGGCATTGTTTGTTCTTGATGTCAAGGAAAACCGACGGATACCGCAGGCAGCCTTCGATCCGACCAAGAATCCACACACAGCTCGCCCGACCCACGCCTCCAAGCCGACCTCGGCCCCACCCAGGCGGGCCAAGGCGCCGCGCCCCCGCGTCGGCCCAGCGAGAACCCGATCGCAGGATGAAAGGATGCCCTCACACCCAACCCATCCCCCCTCACCAGCCCCACGAACCCCAAGCTGGCCAGCCACTCCGCCCCGCAGGCTCCAAGAGCGCTGCGCTCCGGCCTTCCCAAGCCCGCCGCCGAGTGGCACTCCGGCTAGCGCCGTTCCGCTTGCTGGAGGGAGGGATCCGGCCGGCCGGTCTCCTGTTCGGTTTCCTCGGCTGCCGTGATCGTTTCGACCAGGGCTAGATGGGTCTCCAGCGTCTGGCGCAGCGCGGCTCCGAGGCGGCTGCGGAGCGCCTTCATCTCGCGGATGTCCTCGGAGATCCGTGCTGCCCGGCGGTGGGAAGCTGCCAGCACTTTCTCCGCCTGGACCTCGGCCTCGCCCACGCGAACCTCTGCCTCCCGCATTGCAGTCTTCTTGAGGTCGTCACTCAAGGTCTGAGCGGTAACCAGCGTATGCTGAAGGGTTTTTTCGTTCTGGCCGAGTTCCTTGACGCGCTCCTCCAGCTGGCTGGCGCGCTCCGCAAGTTGATCGCGCTCGCGCATCAAGGCTTCATAGTCTTCACTGACCATCTGCAGGAACGCCTCGACCTCCACGGGATCCGCGCCCCGCATGCGCTGGGTGAAGGCATGCTTCTGGATGTCGAGCGGCGTGAGCTTCAAGCGGATCTCCCCCTGCGAAGGGCTTCGCGGCTGCGCAACTCATCGGCCCAAGGAGGCGTGACCTTGAGGGTTCTCCGGCGGCGGGGCGTCAGCTCTCGCCCAGCTCCCTGGATCGAGCCGTTGCTGCCGCCACGGCCGCGTAGACGGCGGCTCGCAAGCCAGCCTGCTCCAGGGCCTCGAGGCCGGCGATGGTGGTGCCGCCCGGGGAGGTGACCTGATCCTTGAGCGCGGCCGGATGCCGGCCGGTTTCGAGCGCGAGCTTGGCGGCGCCGAAGACGGTCTGGGTTGCGAGCGCACCTGCGGCATCCCGGGGCAGGCCCATGCGCACGCCTGCGTCGGCCAGGGCATCGAGCAGGACGAAGACATAGGCCGGGCCACTGCCGGACAACCCGGTCACCGCATCGAGGAGACCCTCGTCATGGGTTTCCCAGGTGAGGCCAACGGCGTCGAAGATGGCATGCGCGCGGGTCCGGTCGTCCGCACTGCAGGCCGGGTTGGCGACGAAGGCCGTCGCACCAGCGCCGACTAGCGCGGGCGTGTTGGGCATCGCGCGAATGATCCGAGCTCCCGTGGGCAAGCCGGCTTCGAGGCGAGCCAGGGGAATCCCCGCCGCGATCGATACCCAGAGGACGTCGGCCGCCCTGGGCGCCTCGCGCACGCCCGCGAGAACCTCCGCAACCAGGCCGGGTTTCACGGCGAGGACGACCACATCGCTTTCGGCAACGACCGCCCGGTTGTCGGTGCCGCCGCGCAGGCCGTGGCGTTCTTCGAGCTGCTTGGTCCGCTCGGCGAGGGGATCGGCGACCCGAACCTGGTCGGGGGCGGTGCCCGCGTGGATGACGCCAGAGGCCAGGGCCTCTCCCATGGCGCCAGCGCCCAGAAAGCCGATGCGCGAATTCTGCTGGGTGGTCATCGTCTGGAACTCCTGCGAGCGAGGTTTCGATGGGTCCCATGAGATCCCTGGCTCAGGAATCCCTGGGGCCGAACAGGGCCGTGCCCACCCGTACGATCGTGGCGCCCTCTTCGATGGCGACCTCGAAATCGGCGGACATGCCCATGGAGAGCTCCCGCAAGCTTCCCCCTTCGGGCCGCGAAGACAAGTCGTCCCGCAAGGCTCGGAGCCGGGCGAAGGCGGCGCGGGAGGCCTCGGGATCCGGCTGGACGGCAGGGATCGCCATCAGTCCGACGGCTCGCAGGTTCGCCAGGCCGGCCACCTCCGCGAGCAGGCCGGGAAGACCCTCCGGCGCGATGCCGCCCTTGGGCCCTTCGCTCGCTTCATCGCTCAGATCGACCTGGAGCAGCACGTCGAGGGCCTGGCCCGAAGGCTCGGCGGCGCGATCGAGGGCGGTGGCGAGCTTTGCCCGGTCGACGGTTTCCACGACATCGAAGAGCGGCACCACGAGTCGGGCCTTGTTCCGCTGGAGTTGGCCGACGAAGTGCCAACGCGGAGCGGGGAGGCCTCGCTGTTTCAGCTCCGCGTCGAAGGCAGGACGCTTGTCCCGCGCTTCCTGGGCGTAGTTCTCGCCGAGGTGGGTGAGGCCGGCTTCGATCGCGCCGAGCACCCGTTCGAGGGGCTGTCGCTTGCTGACACCGAGTAGCGTCACCTCGCTCGGATCGCGTCCGCAACGTGCTGTGGCGTCCTGGATCCGGTCGCGTACCTGGGCGAGCCTTTCCGCCGCGCTGCTCACGGCAGGTGCGGGTCGAAGCCCGCCTCGCGCAAGAGGGCGAAGGTCTCGTCGACCGGCAGGCCGATCACGTTGGTTTCGCTGCCTTCGACCCGCACGACGAATCGTCGACCCTCGCCCTGGAGGGCATAGGCGCCGGCCTTGTCGAGGGATTCACCGGTTGCGACGTAGCGGCGAAGCTCTTCCTGCTCTGCCGGCCGCATGACGACACGGCTCTCGACGCAGACGACCTTGCGGAGGCTTCCGTCACCGCTCATCAGGGCGACGCCGGTGAGCACCTGATGGGTCTGGCCGACCAGCCGGCTGAGCAACTCGACCGCGTGCTCCGGATCCCGAGGCTTGCCGAGCACGTCCCCGCCCAGCACGACCACCGTGTCGGAGCCCAGCACGACCGTCGGGTGCGGGTGCTCCGCCGCAATCGCCCCGGCTTTGGCCAATGCCAGCCGCTCGACGAGGGCGCGAGGCGTTTCAGAGGGCAGCGCATCCTCGCAAACGTCGGCAGGCTGGATCGTGAAGGCCAGGCCCATGTCCTCGAGCAGCCGTTTCCGGCGCGGGGATCCGCTGGCGAGAACCAGCGCCGGTGCTTCGAGGTTGGCCACGCGGCAATCGTCCCGGCCGAGCCTCGCGCCGTCAAGCGGCCCCGGGGTGCGGCGTGCGAAGCTGCCGAAAGGTAGGCTCGGTTCGATGTTCGCGGGCGACTCCTGGCGACGACCGGCTCGATCCGGGACGGCGATCGCCCGGACCAGCGGGCGATCGCTCGCCGTGGGTTTGAGCGTGGGGTTGACCGTAGGGTTCATGTTGGGCTGCGCCGGCGGCTGGGTTCTCGACGAGGGCCGCTATTCCTTCGTGGAGCGCGGCCTCTCGATCGCCAGCCCGCCCGGGGGGCCATGGAAGCTGGAACACGTCGAGGGCAGCACGCTCACGCTTCGCGACCCGGCCGGGTCCACGCTCAGCTGGCTGCGGACCTGTCGAGAGCATCCAGCTCCTGCTCGCAACGAATCCCGGGCGTTGTTGCGTGGGCTGGAAGACGTCGTGCTCGAGAGTCAGGGGCCGGTCGATGCTGAGGCTGCCGATGTGTGGCGCGCGAAGGCCCGGGTGTTCGTCGACGGCCGCGAGCGGGAAGTCCACGTGGTGACGCGGGTGGTCGGGGGCTGCACCGACGACTGGGTGCTGATTTCCGCGCCCGGCGCGGATGTGGCCGAAACCTTCGATGGCTGGTGGGGCTCGGTCCGCGCCCCGCAGGTTGCAGCCGGTGCGGATCCTGAGATCGCAACGGAACCTGCTTCGGGCGATCCGCAATGAGCCAGCCGGCAGCCCTTCCGAGCCCCATCACCCGCCTGGGCGATCGTGTGCTGACGAACGTCGGCATCCTCGGCGAGTTCGGCCTGCTCGTGGCGGCTTCCATTCGGACGTTCCAACGGCGGGGCTTTCCGTTGCGCGAGACGCTGCTGCAATTCGAGATGATCGCGGTTCGCTCCACGCCGATCGTGGCCATCACCGCGCTCTTCACGGGCATGGTGCTGGCCCTGCAGACGGCCTTCGCGCTCTCCCGGTTCGGCGCCAAGCCCTACGTCGGCAGCATTCTCGGGCTGGCGATCGTGCGCGAGCTCGGACCGGTGCTGGCGGCGCTGATGGTGGCCGGGCGGGTCGGCGCGGGCATCACCTCGGAGCTCGGCTCGATGAAGGTGACCGAGCAGGTCGATGCGATCCGCGCGATGGGAGCGGATCCGGTCGAGAAGCTGGTGTTGCCGAGGGTGATCGCGACGACCGTGGGTCTTCCGCTCCTGACCCTTTTCGCCATCGTACTCGGCATCTTCGGCGGGCTCCTGGTGGCGGATCTTCAGTACCGGATCGCACCGGATTTCTTTCTACAGACCGTGACGACGGCCGTGACCGTCGGCGACTTCATCTCAGGCGTGGTCAAGACGTTTGTCTTCGGCTGGACCATCGCCATCGTGGCATGCTTCGTGGGCCTTCGGGCAGATGGCGGTACGGCCGGGGTGGGCCGAGCCACGACCCAATCGGTCGTGGCCGCATCGATTGCCGTGCTCGTCTCGGATTTCTTCCTGACCAAGTTGCTCATGCTGGTACCTACCGACCGGGTCCTGGCGTGGCTCGGGAGTGCTCTCTCATGAGCGCTGGCACACCGGTATTGCGTCTCCAGGGGATTCGCAAGGCGTTTCGTGAAGAACCCGTGCTGCGCGGCGTCGATCTGACGGTCGCCAAGGGGGACACGTTCACGATCCTCGGGGGCTCTGGCTCGGGGAAATCGGTGTGTCTGAAGCACATGATCGGCCTGCTCGAGGCCGACGCTGGACAAGTCATGATCGAGGATCGGGATGTCACGCACCTGTCCGAGCGAGGTTGGGTCTCCGAGCGCAAACGTTTCGGAATGGTGTTCCAGGGCGCAGCCCTCTTCGACTCCCTCAGCGTCTACGAGAACGTGGCGTACCCGATCCGGGAGCATCGCCACGATCCTGAGGGGCGGGTGCGAGAGAGGGTGAGGGTGTGCCTCGCCTCCGTCGGCCTCGCAGGGATCGAGGAGCTGGTGCCCGCCGAGCTCTCCGGAGGCATGCGCAAGCGCGTCGGAGTGGCCAGGGCCATTGCGCTCGAACCTGCCGTGATGCTCTACGACGAGCCCACGACCGGGCTCGATCCGGCGAACTCGAGGCGCATCGGCCGGTTGATCCGACAGCTCCAGAAGGAACTCGGCGTCACATCCGTTGTCGTCACCCACGACATGGAACTCTGTCACGCGATTTCCGATCGCATCGCCCTCCTGAGGGATGGACGCATCGTCCTGGAGGGTGCCGCTGCCGAGTTGGCGGATGGCCGTCATCCGGAGATGCGTCGTTTCCTCGAAGGAGCCAACGAGGCCCAGCCGCTGGGCATGGAAGAGCCGGCCGAGGAGGATTCGTCTCATGCGTGATCTCGATCTCCCCATCATGGAGCCGCCTCATGTCTGATCTCGATCGCTCTATCATGGAGTCAGCTCATGTCTGATCGTCGTCGGTTGAACCTGGTCGTCGGACTCTTCGTCGTGGCTGCCCTGGCCGTAGGGGCGATGGCGCTGCTCTTCCTCGGGGCAAGGGGCGGGATCCTGAACCCGCGCTACCGGCTCGTCACCTACTTCGACGATGTCCAGGGCCTGGTGTCCGGCGCTCCGGTGCGGCTCGCGGGGCGGGATATCGGCTCAGTGGAATTCGTGAGCTTCGCGCCGCTGGCCGGGGATCTACCGCCGGTGCGCGTGATCATGCAGGTGGACGAAGCGGTACAGAATCGGGTCCGGAGCGATTCGGTCGCGCGTATCGCGACGATCGGTCTGTTGGGGGACAAGTACATCGAGGTTTCGATGGGTACCCCCGTCGGGCGGGTGCTCGATGACGGTGAGGAGCTCGCCTCGGTCAGCCCACTCGATCTTGGAATGGCCGTGACACGCGGCACGGAGGCGATCGACAACATCGCCACCCTGGCGGCGAACGTGAATCGCGTCGTCGAAGAGTTCGGAACCTCCATGGGTGGGAAGAAGGTGGCCGACGCGACCAGTTCCTTGACCTCGATCGTTGCCGAGATCCAGGAGGGGGACGGGCTCCTCCACGGCCTGATCTATGACAGCTACGAAGGCGGCGGGGTCGAGAGTGTGGAGCGTTCTCTCGCCAGCGTGGCGGATATTCTCGATCAGATCAGGAACGGGGAAGGTACCCTGCATGAGTTGATCTACGGGGGGCCGGACGAAGGGGATGTCTTGACGGAGGCGCTGAAAGCCACGGAGAGTCTGAACGCGATCCTTGCGAAGATCGACGCGGGGAACGGAACGCTGGGCCTGCTGGTGAACGACCCGGGTTTGTATACGGATCTGCAAGAGCTGGTTGGCGGCGCCCAGCGCAGCCTCGTCGTGCGTTCGCTGATCCGCCTCTCGACCGAGAGCGAGTAGCTGGGCCATGGCGAAGCAATGGACGTTGGCTTCCGCTGAGGCGCTGTTCCCGGATGTTCGGGAGCGTACGGCTCGAGCGGTCGAGAAGACCGAGACGCTCGTCGCCCAACGCGACGAGCTACTGGCCGAATCGCCCGAGCGCGCGATCGTCGAGCAGCATATCGAAGCCGAGATTTCGCGGTGGATGCGCGAGATGGAGGCCCTCGGTCTCGACATCAAAGGCATCTGGCTGGTGGATTTCGATACCGGCAGTGGATACCTGTGCTGGAAGTGGCCGGAAGAACGGCTGGGGTATTTCCATACCTACGAAGATGGCTTCGCCGGACGGACGCCGATCCAATAGTCCGAGTCCGAGCTTCCACCGGGAGAGGAACGAAGATGAAGAAGAGTGGGATCGTGCTGGTGGCTCTGCTCGGGTTTGCTTGCTCTGGCAGCGACGAGCAAGCAGCCCCTGAGGGCCCGAACCCGGCGGCGACCCGGGCGCGCTGCAATGCCGAGGTCGTCGAACGCTGCAGCGAGTTCCAGCGGGCCGAGCAACTCGACTGCGTGCGCCGCGAGGTGGAGCAATGTCTCCGCGACGCGCGTCAGCAGCCTTGAGAAGCGGCAGTCAGCCCTCTCGTTTGGGGGCGTAGAGATCGAGCCGAAGAGGCGCGGTGGCGTCGGCGGAGATGCGGCAAGCCCCGTGTTTCGCCTCGATCTGCCTCGCCGCTTCCTGGGCGAGCGAGAACAGCGCCGCCACCAACTCGTCAGGAGCGTCGGGGAAGGGCGGAGCCGGCCGTGTGGGCTCGACGATCAGATGGCCGGGCGCCCTGGGGCGAGCTGGGCGCACCAGGCGGACGGGACCGCGGGTTTCGAGGATTTCGTCCGGGTCGTCGCTGCTGGCGCGGGTGAAGTCGCCGACGGGAACCAACTCGGTCCGACCTCCGGAGAGATCGCGAATCAGCTGGTGGCGGATTTCGCCCGTGAGTTCTGCCCGGGCCTGGTAGTTCGCATGATCGACGACGAAGGCGGCCGGGACCTCCGGGTTCGCCAGCTCTGCCGCGGCCTCCGGCGGGACGGCAACCTGCACGTAGTGGACCGCGGAGATACGATCCTCCTCCATCTGCTTCTCGTCGAAGCGGGCCATCAAGGCGTGGGCTCCGATGTGCAGGCTGAGGGCCTCGTCGAGGCCCACCAGCCGGTCGAGCTCGGGACGGATCTCGTCGGCGTCGGTGATCTCGATGAAGAGGGTCGCCGAGAGCTCGCCCTCGCCCGGGACGAGCTCGTTGTAGGTATCGAGTTCGTGCTGGATGGCCTCCGGAGAGCGCAGGCCTTCGACCCGGCACATTTCGAGGACCTGCCAACGCACGGTTTCGCGGTCTTCGAAGAGCAGCATCACGCGATCCCCCAAGGCCAGTCGACGGGCGGCCTTGTGGGCGAGGACCGCTTCGCGCAGTGCAGGCCTGAGACGCTCGAAGTCGGCCGGAGACGGCAATTCGGCGAGGGTGAGGGGCTTCACGCGCTGGAAATTCCGTAGGCGTGGCGCAGCAGCACGATCGGGTGCACGGCGCTGCGCCCCAGGCCTTCCGCGATGCGCAGGGCGGAGAGCGGGCAATCGGTGGCCACGTGGTCGGCCTCGGCATCGTCGATGCCGCCTAGCATCTTTTCAGCAACCTTCAGGGACTCGTCGTGGAAGCGTGCCTGCATGCCCCAGGTTCCATCCACGCCAGAGCAGGCGTCGATCAGGACGACTTCTTCGGAGGCCAGTTTCAGGAGATCCCGAGAGCGGAATCCGATGTTCTGGGCACGGAGGTGACAAGGTGCGTGGTAGGCGACCTTGCCGAGGGGGACGGAGAAATCACGCTCCAGCTTCTTGGCCCGGGCGAGGTGGTAGAGGAACTCCATCAGGTCCTGGGTGTTCTCGGCGACCTTCCGGGCCTCAGCGGTGCCGAGCAATTTCGGGTACTCGTGCTTGAGCATCAGGGAGCACGAAGGGCCCGGCACGACCACCTTGGCACCGGCTTCCACGTGGGGAAGAAGATCAGCAACATTGCGCTCCGCGTTGCTGCGGGCGGAATCCATGTTGCCGGTATCGGTGTACGGCATGCCGCAGCAGCGGTCATAGGCGAGTTCGACCGCGACGTCGCTGTGCTCCAGGACGAGAACGGCCGAGCGCCCGGTGATCGGATCGCTGTAGTTGACATTGCAGGTGGTGAAGAGAACGGCGCGGCCATTGCTCCCGGCCGCCTTCGAGCCACCGCGCTTGGCGAACCAGCGTTCAACGGTCTCGAAGCTGAAGCTCGGCTGCACCCAATCCCGATGGATGCCGAGGGTCTTCTCCATCAAGACACGCGATGCCCGATTGGTGTTCGCGAAGTTCATCACCGGCGCCGTCAGCGACCCGACCTTGCCGATCAGATCGGTCTGGGTGGTGAGCTTCCGCGCCAGGGGCACGCCATCGCGCCTGGCCCGGGCCAGCTGGTGCCGGCGCATCAGGGCGGGAAAGTCGACGTCCCATTCGTGAGGTGGATGGTAGGGGCAGTGGTTGAAGCAGAGCTTGCAGTGGAAGCAGAGCTCGTTCACCCGATCGAAGCCTTCCATCCCGACGCCCTCGATCTCGCTCTCGGTGGCGTCGACCAGGTCGAAGAGCGTCGGAAACGAGGGGCAGAGCGGAAGGCAACGGCGGCATTGGTGGCAGATTTCGCCGACACGTCGTAGCTCCCGCTCGATCTTCTCGAGATCGAGGTAGTCCGGGTGCTCGTACCCGATCGTGCTGGGCTGTTCGGGGAGCTCGACCTTCATGGGGCCCCAACGGCGTGGAAGGGAAGGGCGCCGCGGGTTTCGTCCCGCGGCGCCCTTCAGGATCCAGACGCGCTAGAGGGTCTCGAGCTCGTCGGCAGCTTTCTGGAAACGCCCGGCGTGGGATTTCTCGGCCTTGGCGAGGGTCTCGAACCACTCCGCGACATCGGCGTGGCCCTCGTCCCGCGCGGTCTTGGCCATCCCCGGGTACATCTCGGTGTACTCGTAGGTTTCGCCGGCCACGGCGGCGACCAGGTTCTTGTCCGTCGAGCCAATCGGCTTGTCCGTCGCCGGATCGCCCGCGGCCTTCAGGTAGTCCAGGTGGCCGTGTGCGTGGCCGGTCTCCGCCTCGGCGGTGTCCCGGAACAGGCCGCCGACATCCGGATAGCCCTCGATGTCGGCCTGCTTCGCAAAATACAGATAGCGACGGTTCGCCTGGGACTCGCCCGCGAACGCATCCTTCAAGTTCTGATGGGTCTTGCTGCCTTTGAGATCGCCCATGGTCCCTCCAACGGTTTGAAACGAGCGGCCATGGTAGACAGGGCGATCGAGGGGGGCCACCCGTCAGGGCGGGGAATCTCCCGAGGGAACGACTGGCCAGGCCCCATTTGGGGCTACCCTCCCGCGAAACCGAGGGAGACCCCATGGAACTGCCGGCGCTGGTCAGCGTGATCGCTCTGCTCGAATACATGTTCTTCGCGTTCAAGGTCGGGCTTGGCCGTGACAAGTTGGGCGTTCCGGCCCCGGCGGTCTCGGGCAACCCGGAGTGGGAGCGGCTCTTCCGGGTCCAGCAGAACACCCTCGAACAACTGATCATCTTCCTCCCGGCGCTCTGGATCTTCTCTCTCCTGATCGGCCCGACCCTCGGCGCGGTGATCGGAATTGGCTTCCTCGTCGGCCGGCCGATCTATTTCGCGACCTATGTGAAGGACCCGAAGAGCCGGACCGTCGGCTTCTTGTTGGGGTTCCTCACGAACGTCATCCTGCTGCTCGGGAGCCTTGGAGCCGCGGTCTACCAGCTGATTTCGTAGCTCGCGCGGGCAGGGCCAGCGGGAAGCGTCCCTGCCCTCAGCGGGGTGATTGACGATCGCGCCCGCGAGAAGCAATCTCATGGGATGCTCGATCTCGCCCGTCTCGAACGTGTGAAGCTTCGTCGTACGCCCTGGGGCCAACTCTTCATGGCCCGGCTTTTACGGATCGACTACGCGTTTCCGCGCAAGACCGAGATCTCACTCGAAGGCACCGAACATCTCGAGCGCGGCCAGAGCTACGTCTTCGCGATGAACCACACGGATCGGTACAACTACTGGCCGTTCCAGTACAGCCTGTACCGCAACAAGCTCGGTTACACCGCAACCTGGGTGAAGGGCAAGTACTACGAGAACAATCTCATGGGCGCCTTCATGGATGCCATGAACAACATCCCGCTTCCTTCGCGGGGTTATGTGATCAGCACCGAATTCCGTCGCGTCGTGGGCCGCGCGCCGTCCTCGGACGAGTACCGGGTGCTTCGCGATCTCGCGGATGGCCTCACCAACGAGGCACCGGATGCCCTGGTTGAGTTGGTCGGAGACCTGAAGGCCTTCCTACGCGATTTTTCGGAGCTCTTCGAGCGGATGATCGAACGCGTGATGGAGCTGAACCGGCTGGCGCTGGACCTTGGGCAGCATCTGCTCGTGTTTCCCCAGGGCACGCGTTCGGTTCGGCTCTCGCGGGGGCATATCGGCGTGGCCCAGGTCGCGCAGCATCTGGGCGTGGACATCGTTCCGGTGGGCTGCAATGGCTCGGACGCCTTGTATCCCGGCGCGAGTCCCTTCTCCTCGGGCGGGAAGGTGGTGTATCGCATTGGCGCGCCGATTCGCCTGGATGGATCGGAGCTGGCGCCTTTTCGCGTGACCGAGCCTTTCCAGCCGTTCACGCTCGAGGCGGGAATCCACCGTGAGGCCTTCCAAGGGATGACGGATGTGGTGATGGATCACATCAACGAGCTCCTCGACGAGCGGTATCAGTACGGCGAGGATCGGGATTCCGATGGTGTGAGCGGAATGGAGCGCTTCGTCGCCAGCTGACGGAGAGGCCAGGCCGGTTCCCGACATTGTGCGGCCGCAGCGCCGGTCCCGTGCACGCGGTTCCAGACGGTGCTTCGGCCCAGCAGGCGAGCCCCTCACTTCACGCGCACCCGAATCCCATCTCGGCCCGTTTCTCCCGAAACAGAACACCCCGGAGGCCTCTCTCAGACGGAGCCGCGGGGAGCTGGTCGTTGGACCAGACTCCCACAGGCTCCGCTTCTCTTGCGAATCGGGCGGATAGCCTGAACAGTGCGACCAGGCTCTGCTGGTCGATTGGGATTGGAGGAGATGCGATGACTCCATGAAATTTCGATTCGTCGTCCAGCGGGTGCGAAACCCGCCCGGCCAGGGGTGAGCCCGCCCGAACCGGTAGCGAGCCTGGCGAC
>JAAETT010000199.1 GCA_024228115.1 bacterium | reverse complement strand
TTCTTCCCGCTCTTGCGGATCAGCTCCACGACCTCGGCCTTGTATTCATCTGTGAACGATCGACGCTTCCGTTTTCCCATGACACACTCCTACCGCACTTTCGTGCGATCCGGGGTGTCCACGAGACCGGGGCAAGCTCAGTTGGCTTGGCATGCTTCTTCGGGCGGGTCCACCACTCGCCTACCTTGTAGCCTTCACGGGTTTTGCCGGACTCGGAATCGAGCTCTGGGGCTGGTACTTCAAATCGTCGTTCAGCTCTTTGAACGCTTTTGGGTTGGGGGTTTCCACGCTCCTCCTCTGTCTCGTCGCACTCTCCTCGGGGCGCCGCGGCGCCGCCTAGCTAGCGGCTGCAGCTTGTCGGGCTACCTCTCGCCTGGTCTATCCGTGGTATCCTGGGGTTCCACTCAGGCGCCTCAGGCCAGAAGGAACAAGAAGCCCTGTTTTCGCCTGTGCCCGGTAACTCCGACCTATGTCAAGTACCGAGAGAGGATCAGGTCCCGTTCTCGGTATTCTCGAATGTGAACGCAATCTGTGAACGGAAACCCTCCGCATCCAGGACATATCGCCACTCCGCTGACAGTGGATTGGGCCTGCCGAGAATGCCCTCGGTTTCAGAGCGTTGCTGTCGCAACGCCTGAACTCCAGAATGTCGTGAGTTGGAGCTGGGGTGACGCTCGACGAAATGAAGTCATACCTCGAAAGTGGCCGTTCAGCGTGATGCGGCGATGACTGAAGCAGTTGCTCCCCGGCTCTACTGCATCCCGGCAACGGACGTGCCGGTCGTTGCGGTACTTCGACGCGGGCCGAGCGATTGGTTCCACGTGGGTCGTTGGGACATCGACAAGATGCAATTCGACGCCGGTGCGTGGTTCGCGGGCCGCATCTTCCCGCGCCGCAGCGATCTCTCTCCCGACGGCAGGCTGCTGTGCTACTTCGCCCACAAGCCGGGTTCCAGCTGGGAACATGGGGAGGCGTACGTCGCGATTTCGAAACTTCCGTGGCTGACGGCTCTTCACTCGTTCGGAACCTGTGGCACCTGGACGCGCGGCTTCTACTTCAGCTGCGATGGCCAGAGCGACGACCCCAACGACGAGAAGCTGCCGATCCCATTCGGCCTCCGTTCCGCCCCGATCGTTCAATTCGCTACCGAACGACGCCGCGGTTGGATGGAGGCTTCCGACTCGCCACCGCGCCGAGCCGAGGACATCTGGGACCAGCATCGCAATGCGCGGATCGAGAAGTGCCAGCCCGAAAACCAGCGTGTGTTGTGCGTGGAGAGCGTCGGCGCGGCCGGGGGAGAGTTCGGAGTGGATCAAGCGATCGATGGCCTGCGCGTTCGATACGCGATGGAAGCGAACGGCGACATCGAGCCGCTCCAGGATCTCCAATGGGCCGACTGGAGTCGCGACGGGCGACTATTGGTCGCGACGAGAAGCGGACGGATCCAGATCTGGAATCTGGACAACGGTCGACGCCGGATCGAATTCGATCAGGACCTGTCGACTCTCGAGCCCAATCCGCAAGCGCCGCCAGCCGAAGCACGAAGCTGGTAGGTCGACGTCGCGCCAGGCAGTCGCTGTTCGACTTGGCGCGCTGGAAGCCGCCCCTCGTGACCACCTATTCCCAGACCGTGATCCCGTCTCGCTGTGAAACCTCGGGATTGATCTTTCGTAGCCAGATTTCCAGTGTCAGAACTGCATTGCCGGGGATCAGTCCAGGTACTCCCCGATCCTGGTACGCGAGGTGTGCGCTCGCGCGGAGTCTGCGAAACCCACCGGCCCGCATCCCGGCAAGGGATTTCTCGACCGCAGCAATGGCCTGCCTCTTCCCTAGCTCGGTACAGTGATTCACGAGTTTCAAACCCTCCACGACCGTTACGCTGTAGGAAGGATGATCTTCGGGAATCAACTCCAGTTGGCGTTCGTTCATCGGAACTTCGTCGCCTTGGTTCAAGAACATTCTAAGGTTGTAGATGACCCGGTCGCCCTTCGCGGCGGCTTCGCCGGTGCCTTCCGATTCCGCGAGAAGGTCGAGGCCGGACTCGAGTCTCGCCGTCGAACGCGCCATGTGCGGCTCCAGGTTTGCGGGGGTGTTTGCCGATAAGCCGGATGGAATGCTGCCTGAGATGCCGAAAATGAACCACAGCGGAACCTACGAACTCTCCAAGAGGGCCGGTGTGGTGATCTCCGCCGCTTCGATCGTATTGTGCGCGGGCCTCCTCATCCCAATTGTGTATTTCGGGTTTCCGGGCGGGCTGCCCGATCTGGTGGCCGTATTGATTGCTTCGCTACTGATCCCGATCGTTGCGCTGTTCAGGCCACTTCAATCGTTCGCCTTCGTCCCGGGTGGTTTGGAACTCTCCAATCTGTTCACCAAGAAACCTTATCGCCTGCACTGGGCAGATGTCACCGAGGTTGAGCTGACCCACCAAGCGCTGGGACTCAAGAACCTCGTGTTGACCGAGAAGGGATCCAGAATCCGCAAGAAGGTGCCGCTGTCGCTGCCAAGTGTTGGCGATCACGAGAAACCGTAGAAATCTGATCATCTAGCCGTGGTCGCGCGCGAGTGCTGGTTTCTCGTCAGAACGGCGAATCGGTGTCGGTCGGATCGGTGTCGGTCGGATCGGTGTCGAGTTCGCGATCGAGAGCC
>JAAETT010000198.1 GCA_024228115.1 bacterium | reverse complement strand
GAGATGATCGGACTTCTTGGCATGCTTGGTCATGGTGGCGGTTCCTTCTTGGTGTAGTGACCCCCTCCGTAATACACGGAGGGTGAAGGAGCCGCCGCTCTCAAACTCTCAGAAAATCAACCGGTTCTGGGACATCCCCATGCGACCCAAGGGACCCGGCGAGGTCTTGCTCGCCGACAAGAGACGGGCACTTGCTCGTCCCGATGAGTTCATGTCGCTCAATGACGTCGCGTGCCGGATAGATGCCAAGCAAGTTCCGTCATCCGATAGAGCGGAAAACAAACAGCGTCTCGGAATTGATAGTTGACCCTTCCGTCGATTCGAATTCACGACGGCTGCTGGCCGCTCGCCATCGGCGTCGCCGAGCACGCGGCTGAATCGGGCCGATTCCGACGACTGCGTCGAAATCGTCAGTTGTCTGCTCCCTGCCCTCCCCGTAGCGTGCGCTCCCGATGGGAGATGAGACTGATGGGGGCACGCGCAATCACGCGCGTGATGTTCGGGAGGAGCGGCTTCAGCGGAAACTCCACCGGGAGCTTGGGTCCGTCGTTCTCGAGGCGCTTGCCGACGACAAGACCGTCGAGGTCATGGTCAACCCGGACGGCCGGGTCTGGTGGGATCGCCTCGGAGATGGCCAGTCGCTCCTCCCGGACAGGTTCACCGCCGAACGTGCGGAGAGCCTTGTTGGGACTGTCGCCGCCCTCCTCAATACCGTTGCGAACCAAGAAGAGCCGATCGTCGAGGGGGAGCTCCCGTTCTTCGGCTTCCGCTTCGAAGGGGTCGTGCCGCCCGTTTCGCGCCAGGCGCCGCTCGCGATCCGTAAGCACGCCGGGCTTCGGTTCACTTGCGATGACTCGAATCCCAGGGACCAACTGACTGCCGGGAATTCGACGACGAATCAGGACAGCCAATCCTCGCGTCGAAGCTGCAACCGCCCGAAAGCCGACTCTGCGGTCACCACGATGAGATCGAACGCAATTGCATGCGCCGCGATCTCCAGATCAAAGTCGTTCATACGATTGCCGCGCCGCTCAAGGCGCGCCTTGCGCTCGCCAAAGACACGGCTGACCTCGTCGTTCCACGGCAGGCGCAGAAGTTCCTGGCCCACGATGTTCCACTGGTCCTGAAGCAGACTTCGTCGTCTGGACGACGGTAGGTACTGAAGCCCAAACTCGATCTCCGCAGCCGTCACCTGAGAGATCGACAGGTCTTCACGCGCTCAACCGGCAACTCGCTCCGCGACGTGCCCGTGCGCCGTTCTCCGGGGCTCCTGTCTATCCCTCGAGCAAGCGACGCGCCAACAACCCGCGCATGTCGCGGCGACCGTCGGCGATGAGGTACACGTAGACGCTCTTCTTCTGCACGCGGTAGATGATCCGGTACGGCTTGAAGAACACCTCGCGGTATTCGCGGATGCCGAGGGCGACGAGTTCGGGGGGATGCGGCCCGCGGTCAGGGAACTCCTTCAGGCGAGCCAGTTCGTCTTCGATTCTCTCAAGCACATGGTCTGCGGCACCGGGTCCGTCGTGCGTAGCGATGTAGGCGTCGAGGTCGCGGAGGTCATGTACCGCATCGTCGGTCAGCAGTACGCGGTAGTTCACGCGCCCTTCGCCCGGCGCGCTCGGAGTTCGCGCAGCGCTCGCGTGGCGGGCCGCACCTCGCCAGCTTCGATCTGGCGGTTGCCCAGGGCCAGGATCTTCAGCAACGCCATCGTTTCCTGTGTCTGCTCGTAGCTATGCACGTCCTGGATGACGGCCTTGGCCTCGCCGTTCTGCGTGATGATCAGCGGCTCGCCGCGCTCGCCGAGATCACGGAGAATCGCCGATGCATTCGCCTTGAGATAGCTGATCGGCTTGATCTGATCGGACAGGGGCATGGCGCGACTCCGATGAGTAGGGACTGAATATGGATCATATTCAGTCCGATGTCAAGTGTACCTCGGGATTCCGGGCCGAGCCGCCGGGCAACGAGCAGCACTGGAGGTGCTCTCGCGCGGCCTCCCAAGGAGATCCGCCCTCCGGGTCGGAGCCCGGCGCGCGATGGAGCCGGCCCGAGAGCTTGCCTCTCCGAACGGATCGCCCGAGAATGACCCTGGCGCGCCTTTCGACCGAAATCGACGCTCAATAGCAGGGGCCGTCTACGGCCGCCGGCCGTGCTGGAACACCTCCAGTGCCGCTCCTTGCCGGCTGGTAGGGTCGAGGGCTGGCGCGGTGGTCCGTAAGGCGGTGGCCTTGTCTGTATCCCGGGTTTCCCCGTTCGTGCCCGTGTAGACCCCACCGTGACTCCGTTTCCAGCCCCCGCCACATCGAACGCAGCATGCGGATT
>JAAETT010000197.1 GCA_024228115.1 bacterium | reverse complement strand
GGTGACAGTCTGTGCGGTAGTATCCGGCTTCATGAAGGGGCCCTTGTTGAGGGGAAACGCGTGTCGCAACACGTTTCTACCGCAACTGGGGCCTTCTTCAATTCAGGAACGCGACTTCTTCATGAATTATTCGGGCTAGAGTCGTTGGCCTCTGGAGAATCATGGAGAGTTCAGGCCTGACGGCACTTCAAGAGCGGTGTGGAGTGTCGTGGAACAACATCAACCGTTGTCGCGATCAGGCACTCGAGCAGCAGCGCAAGCTGGAGAGCCTCCTGAACGAGAAGCGTCTGGTGCCGGCGGACACCTGTTTGGTGGTGTTCGGGTCCCTGGCCCGTCGTGAATGGACCTCAAGTAGCGACCTGGATTGGACACTTCTCGTGGATGGCCCGGTCGATCCCGCCCACGCGACCGCCATCGAGAAGATCAAGGCCCTTCTTGCCGAAGAGCGGTACATCGAGCCCGGTCCGACGGGGACGTTCGGCAGCCCGGTGTTCAGCCATCAGCTCGTCCATCGGATCGGCGGAGAGGAAGATTCCAACCGCAACACGACTCAGAGGATCCTGCTCCTGATCGAATCGGCTGCACCGGTCGGGCCAATCGTTCGCGAACGGGTCGTTCGACAACTACTGAAGCGATACGTCGACGATGACAATGCGTTCCGGCCGCCGCGCAAGATCAAGCCCTACGTGCCGCACTTCTTTCTGAACGATGTGGTCCGGTACTGGCGAACGATGGGCGTCGATCTCGTTCAGAAGCTCCACTCCCGCGGAGGGGACGAGTGGGCCCTTCGGAGCTTCAAGCTGCGCATGTCCAGGAAGCTGCTGTTCGCGGCGGGTCTCACGATGTCGCTCGACTGCAAGCTGAACCCCTCCGAGCGCCTGCGGAGCCAGATCGATTCTGGAGGGGACCTTCCTACAGCGATGGCCTCCGAGCTGTTCGAGTACGTGGACCGATCGCCTCTCGAGATCCTCGCCGGGCTGGCTCTGAGAGTGGACGCCATCGAAGCCGCGAAATCGATCTTCGGTGCCTACGACGATTTCCTTGGTGTCTTGTCCAATGAGGAGGATCGGCAACACCTGAAGACACTGACGATCGAGGACGCGCCGTCAGACAAGCGATTCAACGCCTCAAGAGAGACGGCGAGGCGGTATCAAGAAGGCCTCGAAGAGCTATTCTTTGGCTCGGAGCCGGAGTTGGCCAGTGCCACCAAGGAGTACGGGGTTTTCTGATGCATGCTTTCGGGTTCTCGACCGGGGCCTTGGCCTACGGGGACTTCAGAAGGGCACTGGATCTGCTCACTTCGACGACGACATCCGCAGTCGAGCTCTCGGCTCTACGCGATTATGAGCTTGAAACCCTGATGAGCGCAGTGGCTTCCCTCGATCTATCTCGATATGCGTACGTTTCGATCCACGCGCCGAGCAAGTTCTCTTCGTTGACGGAACGTGCCGCTGCCGACCTGCTGAGACCCTGCATCGATCTGGGGTTCCCGGTCGTCATGCACCCCGATGCCATCGATGATCCAGGGGCATGGGACGGCTTCGGAGACCTCCTCTGCCTCGAAAACATGGACACCCGAAAGAACACCGGCCGAACGCCCCGCGAGCTGAAGCCGTGGTTTGCACGATTCCCCGATTCGTCATTCTGTCTGGATCTGGGACATGCCAGGCAGGTTGACCCGTCATTGGGAGTCGCCAACGAGCTGATCATCGAGTTCGGCGATCGGCTTCGCCAGATCCACCTGAGCGAGGTGAGCGCGGGCTGCAAGCACGAGCCGCTCAGCGTTGCGAGCGTCGCGGCCGTACAGAAGCTGGCGCACCGCATTCCCGACGCTGCGGTCATCCTCGAATCGGTCGTCGATCCCTCCGAGATCGATCGCGAGCTCGAGATGGCGAGAAGCGCCTTGGATCCCGTGACGGTCTAGGCTCGCCGATCTCTGACCAGGCTGGTAGGGTCGAGGGCTGGCGCGGTGGTCCGTAAGGCGGTGGCCTTGTCTGTATCCCGGGTTTCCCCGTTCGTGCCCGTGTAGACCCCACCGTGACTCCGTTTCCAGCCCCCGCCACATCGAACGCAGCATGCGGATT
>JAAETT010000196.1 GCA_024228115.1 bacterium | reverse complement strand
GTTAAGGAAGGTGCAAATACCCACCCAGGCCAGGCATACATGTAATTGGGGGGTTTGGGGGAGGTTAACTCCACCCCCAAAAAGTCCGAACCCCCCAGCAGAGGTGGATCTGGTACCCCAAAAAATTTTTCTGCAGGGGGGGGGGGTGAATTACAGTGCGGAGCTTTCATGTGGGGGGGAGGGGGGTCTGTGACCCAAGCCATGTGGGGGGGTACACTGTATTTCACTGTACTTCACTTACTTTCACTTAATTCTCCAGAAAATGGTCAAATTGTCACCGAATTTCACATTCTGGTTTATAAACATAATAATAATGCAGTAGCGATCCATGGTGCACCATCCTAACACCTCGAGTCATGGAACCAATATTAGTATTGTACACAAAAAATGTGATGTGAAAATTTATATTATTATAGAGACACCGAGGAAAGATACCAGAACAAAGGATGACAAAGTCGTTTCAAGAACAAAGGACAAGCTGAACCTGCTTCACAGAGAAGAGGATGCCAACTGAGCATGACGCTGACGACGCTGACGCATATACCAACAAATAACACTGGAGATGTTTAGGTGTGAACGTGCACCCAAACATCCCCAGTGTTAAAACGCAGATTGATACACACATGCATATGAACATAGTGGTCGGTCACTCATTCCGACTTGTACTGGCAACTTGACCCATAATTATGAGGCAATAGCTTTCAACATTCCAACAATACCCTGATTAAATCAGTGTCATACTCATAACAATCACTGTTTTTTGGACATCAACTGGTTAATCGGGAGGGGGGGGTGCACTTAAGTGCCATATTTTCAGATGTGGGGGGGAGGGGCAGGTACAGTGAAGTACAGTAGATCGGAAGAG
>JAAETT010000195.1 GCA_024228115.1 bacterium | reverse complement strand
TTCCCGCTCTTGCGGATCAGCTCCACGACCTCGGCCTTGTATTCATCTGTGAACGATCGACGCTTCCGTTTTCCCATGACACACTCCTACCGCACTTTCGTGCGATCCGGGGTGTCCACGAGACCGGGGCAAGCTCAGAGTTCGGTGTCTCCCACTCCACCGTGCAGCGCCAGGTCGAGCGGCTGGGTCGCCACTGCCTGCTGTTTCATGAGGGCCTGCGGCCTCGGGTCCCTTCGGAGCCCCTCGTCCTGGACGGCTTCCGCAGCCTCGAGTCCGGCCACTACTGGCCCTTCGACCTGAACCTCCTGGTCGGGGAGTCCCACTTCATCTACGGCTTCAACGATGCGGAACTCAGGCGGAGCGGGACCATGAGACCGGGGCAGCGACGACATCGCCGCCGCCTCGAGCGTCGCTACGGGAGGCCAGATCCCCAGGCCACGCGAAAGGCCGTAGAGGAACTCGTCTCGCGAGTCGTACCCGCGGGTCATGAAGCGGTGATTCGCTCCGACGAGCATCAGAGCTACCCCCGTGCGTTCCACCGGCTCGAGAATCGCCGCATCCACCACGAGTCGACCTCCTCGAAAGCCGCTCGAACAGCCCGTAATCCGCTCTTCCCCATCAACCTTGCAGATCTGCTCCTACGCCACGGCGGGGCGAACCACAAGCGCGAGACCATCGCATTCTCGAAGCGAAGGCAGGGAGCACTCTACAGGGCTGCGATCTGGGCCGTATGGCGCAACTACGTCAAGTGGAGTTCGGAGGACAAGCGGACGGATCCTCCGGCCGTCCAGCTCGGTGTCATTTCTACCCGTTTGACCGTGGATGAGATCTTGTCGCGACGCCTCTTTCCATGGCGGCAGTCCCTCGAGCCATGGGTGAAGGCCTGCTACGAGGGGCGGATCAAGACGCGCTGCGTGACCCCGCAACGCATTCATTGCCCCATCTACGCGAGCTA
>JAAETT010000194.1 GCA_024228115.1 bacterium | reverse complement strand
TCAACATGTCCGACCTTGACCAAGCCAACCAAGCCATAGCTCTGCTCGAGGAGCAGCTCATGGCCCAGCTCGCAGCCGAGCACCACCCACGCTGGGATGACGGGCGCCTCGTCCTCATCGGAGACGTGGGCGTAGTGGCCGGCAAGCCGGACTGCACCATCCTCTCTATAAAGGGGGCAGGAGGCACCGTGTGGGCATCCGACGCACCGAACAGCGAGTTCTCCACCACCTACGGGGAGTGCTCCTCACTGACCTACAGGGGTAGGCTCCTACCCTCGTAGGTCCAGCGCTAGGCAGCAGTGACACCTTGGATCTGAAAGTAGTGGGCCACGAGGCCAGTGAGATTATCGTTGATGGTCACCCGGAACGACTCGCCTGCTTCCAGAGTGATGGGCTTACCTGCCTTCGAGAACGTCCAACGGATCGAGGCTGTCTCGTTGCCTGTACCTAGTGCGTTGTGCGCGAAGTCATGGCACAAGGCCTGCCACCCAGCATTAGACATCACGTTGTACCCACCAGTCAGGTCAAGCGTTGAGTCTGCGAACACAGCGGTCACCCCCACGCCCGTGGTCAAGGTGATCCCGTTGCCGTACTTCTCAGCATCGAACGTGCCCCCATCTTGGATGAACACGATCATGCGGTGGATCTTGCATCGC
>JAAETT010000193.1 GCA_024228115.1 bacterium | reverse complement strand
GAAGCACACTCCGCATTCGCGCCACGGAATGGGCATCGACCACCCAAAACGAGATCCGTCAGCGTCAATCGCCGCGCGGCACGCTGAAACATTGGAAAGCCAGCTTCTCAGCCAACTTTCGTGCATAGTTCAGGCTAGGAGTTCGACCGGCGACTGCCCGAGAAAGAGGAGCTGGTCGACGATCCCAAGAGGAGCATCGAGGGGCACAGATTCCAAGACGAAACCCACGTCGATAGCCCATCCACTCAGCCCACTCTCTTTCTCGCTCCAGTCCTTGAAAGTCAGACTGGACTCTACGATTGGCCCAGTGAAGAACAGGCCCAGCCCCCTATTCGGATCCCCGATCGGGAGCTGACCATAATCTGCGACAATGAACCGGCTCATCTGAGATTCGGTTAGCCACGGGTCGAGGATCGTGAACTCTCCTTCGACGTCATTCCAACCGGTCGCGACGATCATGTGGCGCGTGGACCCGGAGACCACATTCAGAACCACTGGCAAGCCCCGCTGAACCGCGTCCACCATCCTCGTCCTATCTACGAGCATATAAGGAGTAAAGGCAGTTCGATTCCCAAAGAATCTCCTCCACAGGGAGATCGTTGAGAACAGCGATTCGGGATTGGCTCCGCAAACCCCAACATACCCACTGGCGACACCGAACCTCTCGCCGAAATCGTGTATCCCGAGAGGATTCGCCGGATGACCGAACTCAGATGTGCCGTTTGTACCTCCGCCCGGTCTTCGGAGGACTTCAGCCTGCATGGCCATTGCTACCGCGGTGTACGCGCAGCCACACTCAGCGAACGTTGTTTCCTGGGTTCCAATCAACTCAGTGGCCCAGCGCCAATCTGCCTGTGACAGAAAGGGTGTGGGATTCACGCAGCCTTCGTCCGCTCCGATGCACCACTGCTGCGCACCTGCAGGCGCCGCCTGAAGAGCCAAGAGTGCCATCCCCCATGAGAGGACGGCGCGGATCATTTGATGTCGCCCGCGAGTACGGCAGGAAGAAAGTCCAACCAGCCCCAATGCAACCAAGAGAAATGTCCCAGGTTCCGGAACCGCTGTTATCGTGGCGCCACCGATGCTGTCAACAACGAGCGCCTGACCGAAACCATCTCCAAACGCGAAGACCTGTCCAACGAGAATCGACGTCTGGTCGCCTGGTACGATCCCATTCTGGTGGAACACCAACTGAGCAAGCAGAAACGAACTCGGCTGGATCACGTCGAGATAGGGCCCCGTACAGAAAACGCACGACAAGACGTCGGCCTCGAGCAGGCTGACTTCGGCTATCCGCACTGACCCCGGAGCAACGACCCCAAGACTGAAGTCGAGCGCTTGGCCGCCACTCAAATCTCCAAGAGAGCCTCCCAATGTGTAACTGGAAAACGACAGAACCGAGTGATCAAAGTCTATACCGAGATCAAAGTCGCCAAGCGACACTGGCCCCCCATCGACAAGGCTAGAAACCCAAAGTTGGACAACGATGTCATCACCCAAACCCACGGTTCCGGTGCTTGGGGGGATGTCCCGTCCGCTGTTGATCTTCTCTGAGCGGCGGCTCCGGTTTGAATCCTAGGCGACGCGCTTTGCAGTCGCCTCTTCGCTGGTTTCGGACACGGTGAGAGCTCGGACGAGCTTCTCGATGTCGCGCCACCCT
>JAAETT010000192.1 GCA_024228115.1 bacterium | reverse complement strand
GCGCTTCCCGCGAGGCTGCCCCCAGCCGGCAACCTTGCCCGAAGCCGTCTACATCAACCCGCCCCAGACCACGGGGCTACAACCAGGAGGTGCTCACTAAATCGAGACCCGAAGTGTCTCAAAGTCGTTGGCAGGTTCCGCAACTCCTGGAACCGGCACCGACCGACATTCGGGCATGTCTCGTCCAACAGGTCACGGCCCGGCAGCGAGGCGTAGCCCGCTCTGCCGCGTCAACCGCGAATTCCGGAGGAGTTGCGCTCCCATTTCACAGGAGCTGCGCGCTCACGAGCACGCGGGCACGCCTGGCTGCGAGGCACTTCTGGGAACCCCCGCGCAACTCTTCCGGCACTCCGCCATCAGCAGCTCTCCGCGAGATTTCGGGCACCCCCGTCTGCTAAACTGCTCCGCGCCGAGCCGAGAGAATGGCCGTGCGCGAATAGGAGCCGGCTTGAAGATCGCGATTTTTTCCCAGGACGAGCGGGTCTTCCTCCCCTCTTCCGTAGGGACCGTGGTGGAGGCCATGCCCGAGCAAATCTCCTGCATCGTACTCTCACCCCCTATGTCGACCCACGGTGGGGCCGTGAAGGGTTTGCTTCGCCACCTACCCGTGTTTGGGATTCACGGCACACTACGCATGGGCCTACAGGTCATCTGGGCACGCCTCGGTCCCATGCTGGGCTTCCGCCCGCCGGCACCGCGCCGCTATTGGTCCCTCGAGGAGGTCGGCCGCGAGTTCAACATCCCGACCTTTCATGTGGACAAAGTGAATTCCCAGGAGATGCATGACATCCTGGACCGCCATCCTTCCAACCTGTTGGCCTCGATTTCCTGTCCCCAGATCTTGCGCGGCAAAGTCCTGCGGCGCTTTGATCAGGGAGGCATCAACGTCCACTCGGCACCGCTGCCTCGCTACCGGGGTCTCATGCCTGCTTTCTGGGTCCTCTACCACGGTGAGAAGGAAACCGCGGTCACAGTCCACGACCTGGCGGAGAAACTCGACAACGGCGAGATCCTCCACCAGGAACCCGTCACCATCGACTCGGGAGAGACCTGGAACTCTCTGCTCGGTAAGACCAAGAGCGCCGCGGGAACCGCTCTGGTGAAAGCCATCGAACAGATCGAGGACGGCTCGGTGCAGCGAAAGCCCAATCGCGACGAGGACTCCACCTATTTCAGCTTTCCGACCTGGGAAGATGCCCGCGTCTTCCGCTCGCGCGGAATCCGGATGTTCTGAGTCATGCCCAACGTCTTCTCCATCGACGTCGAAGATTGGTTCCATCTCCTCGAGAACTCCGACGCCCCTGAATTCGACCGCTGGGCGTCGCTGGAATCACGGGTGCGCCACAATATGGAGATCCTTTTGGCGGAGCTCGCTCAGCGCAACATTCACTCCACCTTCTTTGTCTTGGGCTGGGTGGCGGAGCAGCACCCGGAGTTGGTGGCGGAGATCGCCGATGCGGGCCACGAGATCGCGAGCCACGGCTACTCCCACACCCTCATCTATACCCAGACCCCCGAAGAGTTCCGGGCGGATCTGCGCCGGGCCAACGACGCCATCGGGGCGGCTTGCGGAGCCCAGCCCCGGGGCTTTCGAGCCCCCGGCTTCTCCATCAAGCACGAGAACCTCTGGGCCTTCGATGTCCTCCAGGAGGAAGGATTCAGTTACGACTCCTCGGCTTTCCCAGCCATGCGCTCCCACGGCGGCTTGCCGGGTACCACCCCCCTGCCAACAGTGCTCGAGAACGGGCTGGTGGAGTTCCCCATCTCGACCGTCGATCTGCGGATGGCGCGCTGGAGCTACCTGGGCGGCGGCTACTTGCGTCTTCTCCCCAAGCGGCTGGTGCTCTCCTGGGCGGCCACTCAAGAGCGGGCAGGGATCCCCCTCATCGTCTATCTCCACCCTCGAGACGTGGATCCGGACCAGCCTCGCCTTGAACTCCCAGCCCACACCTACTTCCGTACCTATGTGGGAGTCTCGAACTGCCTGGCCAAGGTGACCGCGCTGCTGGACCGCTTCGAGTGGACGACCTTCGAGGAGTACATGCGCTGCGCCCCCCCCGTGGCGGCCGAACAAGAGGTCGCATCGGGGTGAAAGTCCTCTTCTTGTCTGACAACTTCCCGCCGGAATCAAACGCGCCCGCGATCCGCACGCACGAACATTTGCGCGAGTGGGTGAAGGCAGGACACGACATCACCGTAGTGACCTGCGCCCCCAATTTCCCCCGCGGCCAGGTCTACGAGGGCTATCGCAACCGCATCTTTCAACGCGAAGAACTCGATGGCATCAAGATCGTCCGAGTATGGACCTACATCTCGAGCAACGAGGGCTCTCTCAAGCGCATTCTCGACTACGTGAGCTTCATGCTGAGTGCTGTCATCACGAGCTGCTTCTTGAGGCGCCCCGACGTGGTGATCGGCACCTCTCCCCAGTTCTTCGCGGCAGCAGCGGCCTGGATGGTGGCCAAGCTCAAACGGCGACCCTTCGTGTTCGAGCTGCGGGACCTGTGGCCCGAAACCATTCTCGCTGTGGGGGCCATGAAGAAGGGGCGTCTCGTCCAAGCGATCGAGGACTTCGCAACCTTCCTCTACCGGCAAGCTGACCTCGTGGTTCCCGTGACCGAGCCTTTCGCGCGGCATCTGGAGAAGGTGGGGGTCGATCCCAAACGCATCGTGGTCGTCACCAATGGCATCGAACCCGGCCAGCACCGACCCCAGATCGACCCCGAACAAGTGCGGGATCACTGGGGCATTCCCCGCAACGCTTTCACCGCCGGATACATCGGCACACTCGGCCTGTGTCACGGGCTGAGCGCAGTTCTCGAGGCGGCGGAGCTGCTCAAAGGGAATCCCCGCTTCCACTTCGTCCTCATGGGGGATGGAGCAGACCGAGACGAGCTGGAGCAGATCGCCCGCGAACGCAAGCTCGACAATGTCACCCTCATCCCCGGACAGCCGCGCCAGAGCGCCCTCGAACTCCTCAATGCTGTAGATGTATCCCTGGTGGTGCTCAAGAACTCCCCCCTTTTCGAGACGGTGATTCCCTCGAAGATCTTCGAGGCGATGGAGCTGCGCACACCCATCTTGATCGGCGTTCGAGGCGAGAGCCGCAGGATCGTCGTGGAAGAAGTGGGCTGTGGTATCGACTTTCCGCCTGAAGACGCCGATGCAATGGTGCGTTCACTGCATCAGCTGGCGGAAGATACCGCCGCACGCGAAAAGCTGGCGGCGCGGGGTGGGGAGGCCCTCCAGGAACGCTTCCGTCGCAGTGCCCTGGCAGCTCGTATGCTGCGCGCTGTGCAGGCCGTGGCCGAGGGCCGAAATCCGAATGAATGAAAGCGCCCATCACCTCCCGCGGCACGCGCATGAGTGAGTCTCGAGAGTCGCTCGCTTCGTCCCGCTCCCGGGCATCTACTTGCACGTGCCGTGAGTCGCGCTCCCTGTCGAATCGAGGGCGTTCGCCGAGCTCGACAGAGGGCAGCATTCGCGGCAGAGGGTCAGAACGAAATCGGGGCTGGCTCCCAGAAGGCCATCAACTCTTTCAGCCGCAGCCAATAGACCCGAGGTGAGGCGTATTCGTCAGGACACTTGTGTGGCATCGTCATCCGAACGGACTGTTGGGGAACCTGCACCCGGGCAGTTCTCTGACTCGGATACTCACCCGTTGAAGGCCTGTGGATGACCCGGGTTCTGATCGCAAGTGCGGCCTACGGCGGACAGAACATAGGCGATGACGCGATCCTCGTGGCCATGGTCGATCAACTCAAGAATGTCGAGTCGGAGATCGAGATCACGGCTGTGACTCGCCAGTCCGATGAGATGGGTAGACGCCTTGCTATCCGCACCCTCGAGTTAGAGGGATTCGCGAACCGCGTCCGAACCTATGCCGCGATCGCCAGTGTAGATGTTCTGATCGTCGGGGGCGGCGCTCTGATTGCGGAGTACACGCGTGGCTGGAGAGGGTTGGTCACTGGGCATCCCGGGTATCCCATGACCATGCTCCTTGCCGCAATACTGCTTCGAAAGAAGACGATGGTCTATGGTGTCGGGGTCGAAGAGATCCAATCGCCCTGGGCGCGCTTCTTCGTGCGTCACATCTACAATCGGGCAGATGTGATTACCGTCCGCGACCAGGATTCGAAGGATCGCCTCATGCACGCGCTCGGTGTCGAGCGACCGCGAATCCTTGCCACCGCAGACCCCGTGTTGGCGCTGGGCGGATCGCCCGAGATCGATGCGACCGAATCGCTTCGCCCGGGAGAATCGGGCTCCAGCCGTCGGCCTCTTGTCGTCATCAATTTCGCATACGGTGTAGATCGCCGTGATGCACTCCTCGACTTCATCTCCAGCACTGCAGATCACGTGATCTCAGAGTTCGGGGCCCGGGTTCTCTTCGTGCCGATGAATGTAATGCCGACAGCGGATCGTTGTGGAATGCAGGGTGTTCTGGCGCGGATGAAGCACTCGGACGATGCGTCGATTCTCGAACTACCCTACTCTCATCATGAGGTTCTTGCGATCGTGAGTGGTGCAGAGCTGGTAATCAGTTCGCGCATGCATCTTCTGATTTTTTCGGCGCTCACCTGTACACCGATCCTCGGAATCAGTCGAGTGCCGAAGGTCGATGCCTTTCTCGGTCACTACGGATTGCGGGCTGGTGCATCCACGTCGGATCTGGACTTCGACAAGTTCAGCCACGTCTTGGATGAGACATGGGGGAAGCGGGAAGAGATCAAGAAGAAGCTCGCTGAGAAGAAGGCGACGCTGGCCGCGCTCGCACGGTCAAACGCCACGATCCTTGCGGAGATCGCTGCGGGGCGATCCTGACTCGGGGACGGTCGAGGGTCGGGCAATGTCCGGCATGCCTCCTTTCTGTCGCCGGGTGGTCTTCATCGTTCTTTCCGCTCCGGATCCACCCGCAGGGAGATGTGCGATAGAGCGCCAATCATTGCCTTCACCGGATCAGAATTCCGGCTATTTTGTGAACCCCGATGCTCCGGCCACTGATGAAACGGTGGATCGAGCCGATGGCAACGGTCCAGCCCCGGAGGAGCCTGGTTGCAAGGCCAGAAGAGGAGGAGCCCGCTCACGCGGGTGCTGTTCAACGTAGGTTTCATTACAGGCTCGAATCTCTTGGGTCGGGTCATGAACCTGGTGGTTCTGGCAGCCCTGGGTCGTTTGTTTGGGGCCGAAGGGCTGGGTGGTTATTCAACCGCCGTCGCAGTTACTGCCTATTTCGTATTTGTAGTGGATTTCGGGCTCTCGCCTCGGTTGGTGCGCGAAGGGGCAGTTTCGCCGAAGTCACTGGCGACCGAATTTCGCAAGGCATTGGGTCTGAAGATCTTGATGGCCGCCCCCGCGACGGTCGGCCTGATCGGGCTCTGCCTGGTCTTGCCCTACGAGCGTTGGGTTCTCGAGTTGTGCTTTCTGCTCGGTCTTGCCTCGATCATCCGCTCATTTTCGTATCTGAATTCCGCGGTATGTCGTGCGAGCGAACGTCTCGACCTCGAAGCGGTAGCGACCCTCGTGAATTCCGTGACCCTGGTCGCTTCGACCCTGATCTGTTTTTCGCTCGGGTATTCGGCCACGGTCGTTGGCTACACCTCTCTCGCCGCGGCAACCCTCCAGTGGTGTGCTTCCGCACTGATGGCACGCCGTTTCGTGCGCTTCGGCATCGTCCTGCCGCCCGAGTGGAGAACCGTTCGGCTCGCGTTGCCGTACGCCACGACTTCATTCACCATGCTGGCCTTTGGCCAGATTGATGTCTTGATCGTGTCCATGATCGAGAGTCAGGAGTTCGTCGGGCGCTATGCGTCGATTTCGCGGCTGCTTGCGATTGCCGGAACCTTGGGTTCATTGGCAGGGGCCGCAATCCTTCCGACGGCAACGCGGATCTATTCCACGACTTCTCCTGAGCAGTTTCGTCATCTCGTCAACGGGGCCCTGCGCAGTGTGCTCCTGCTTTCGGGGGCGACCGCGATCGCCTTTGGCGCATTGGCTCGGCCAGGAATTTCGTCGATCTATGGCGCCGAGTTCGTGGATCTCTATCCGATCCTGCGCGCGGGCTCGGTTTTTCTCCTCCCGAAGTTCTGTGTTTCGGCGCTGTCCGTGATCTTGACCTCCTGCGGGCGTCAGGGTGACCGGGCGCGCTCGATTCTCCTGGGCTTGGTCGCTACGGTCGTGTTGGTCCTGATATTGGTGCCGCGCTTCGGTATCCCCGGAGCCATCGGTGCGATGGTGGCAAGTGAGATATTTCTGCTGGCTTGCTTCACGTGGCACCTGCGTACCTATCTTCGTTTCGCTCTGGTGGCGAAGACAATCGCGACTCTTGTCGTCGCGTTGCCAGCTGCGGGTTGGATCCATCTGCACTTCGCCGCCGAGGCAGGCTGGCTTGCAGTCGCGAGCGCGGTTGTCGCCCCTCTGCTTTTCTATGGAGTCATGACCCTGCTTTCGGGTGAGGCTCTGGGCGCCGTGCGCTTCTTGATCCAGCTGCGCAAGGGCCGGAACGCTACCTGGACCTGAACCGTACCTGTCGGGGGAAAAGCCAGCCGTGCTCCGTATCTTGTTCTGCAACCATACCCTCGACCCGCGAGCTGGAGGCGGCGAGCGTGTGCTCGACGACCTCCTAGGAGCCCTCGACAGGGACCGCTTCGAAGTCCATTTGGCCGTTCCCAGGGAGCGGAATCTGGCGGACCCAGTGGGGGTCGGCGTGGCGGATGCCGTCCATCGGTTGCCTGCGGTGGATTTCGATACCCGGAATCGAGGTGCCCTGTTCGGGGTAGCCTGGAATCTGCTTCGTGCGGTTGTTGCGCTGGCGATGCTGATCCTCCGCGTGCGCCCCGATGTCCTCTACGTGAATTCGATCTTCGCGCTCCACTTTGCCGGACCGGCGGCACTGTTGACGCGCACTCGCTTCATCTACCACGAGCACAATCTGCTTTCCCAGCGTTCACGGACGCTCTGGCGTCACGCGTTCTTTCCATTGGCGCGACGAGCGGCTCGAATCGTCGCCATCACGGATGCAGTTCGCGAGGAACTCCTGGGTGCGGGATATTCACCGGATCATGTGACGACGGTCTACAACGGGATCGGTCCGATGCCTGATGTGAACCCGGCCGATCCATCCAACCCTCCATCCCTCGAGGCAGGTGGATTCGTGGTGGGCCAGCTTGCAAACCTGCATGCATGGAAGGGGCAAACTACCGCGATCCGCGCGATTGCAGAACTTCGGGCGGAATCGCTCGATCTACGCCTGCTGCTGATCGGGGGCGAGCCGGATCCGGCGTACTCGAAACTTCTGCGGGAACTTGCAGAGGAGCTGGAAGTGACTGACCGCGTGGAGTTCGCCGGATATCGTTCCGATGCGGTCTCTCTCTTGCCTCGACTTTCCTGTCTGTTGGTGGCGTCACGTAGCGAGCCTTTTGGGCTCGCTCTTCTCGAGGGGATGCGTGCGGGCATTCCTGTGGTTGGCTCTGCGGCCGGAGGGGTGTTGGAGATCGTGACCGATGAAGAGGACGGCCTGCTCTTTTCGTCCGAGGATTCGCATGCACTTGCCGTTCAACTGCGCCGCCTTCTGGAGGATCCGGAACTCGGACAGCGGCTGGTGCGTCGCGGCCATCAAACCGTTGCCGGGCGCTTTTCCGTCTCGGCCCAGGCGCGAGGTGTCGAACAAGTGATCGATGCGGCTCTCGGCTATCCGAGGGAGGGATAGAGTTCGACGAGCCCCTGCCGGTACTGTTGACGGGCTTTCTCGAGGAAGTCCGTGTCGTTTGGGTTCAATTCCGGCCGGCGGGCGAAGCGGGATAGGCAGTTGGCGATCCCCGGGCCCGGCGTTCTTTCCTCGCTATCCAGGGTGAACACCAGTAGGCCCCAGAGGGCTGCTCCACCGAGCGCTTCCTTGCGTGCCCGCCACCAGGCAATGTCACGCCAGGGCATCGTCGGGCGTCGAAGGATGCTGCGCAGTTCGCCCAGCCGGCGCCGCGGAGTTCGCGGCGGAAGCCAATTCGTGAATCGCGCAACGAGAGCGGCATCCGGGTCTCGAGGCGGGGGGGGGCCATCGTCGAGTGCGGCGATCGAAGCCCGCAGTGCAGGAACCAGCAGCTCCCGCAGTCGGGTTTCATCACCCGGTGGTGTTCGCCTCCCCTCGAGGGCCGCCTCGACACCCGCTCGTATGGCGGGATCGGTTCCGAGCCGGCCGGGTCGCGTGGTCAGGAGCCACTCCGCACGAGCTCTATGGCCGGGGTGGCAGGTCCCTTCCTCCGAGCTCGCGAGCAGCGGAATGTCCAACAGCAGGCGCGCTGCTGCCTGTGTCCAGCCAGGGGAGCCGTAGTAATCGAGGGGTTTCCAGAGGTTCATCAGGAATGCCTGACGGGAGGCACGAGGATCGAACTGCCGAGGGAAGCCAGAAAGCAGGTCGTCCCCTACGAGAACAAAACCCGCGATGGCTGTCTCCGCCATCTGGAAGGTCTGCGGCATCTGGCCCAACGCCGCGGATGGGCAGACGGCCAGATCGATCTTGAAGTGGCTTCCACCGCCCACGGAGGCGAGATGCTTCAAGGCCTGGCGGAAGCGGTCCCGGCCGCTTGCATCCGTATCCGCAAAAACGAAACCATCGATGTCGGAAAGGAAGACGACTTCCGAGCCGTCTCGCTGCCACAAGAAGTCTCCTGTGGAGATGCTCGGACTCAAGACGATTCCGCGGCTGTTGGGCAGGAACTGCTTCGTCAGATCCACAATCTGATCCAGTAGGGCTCCGAGTTCGGTCGGGTAGCCATGTCGGTCGCAGAGTTCGTGTCCTCGGGTGCCCAACGATTCGTCAGCGTCCGCGGGGAGTGGGCGCGTCTGGCAACAAGTCAAGAAGCAGATTGAGGTTTTCCTCGACTGCGCCGGATTCCTCGAGGGAGCGTCGCGCATAGCTCTTGGTGGCCTCGACCCGCTCGAGTTGCTCCTCCGGCCCGGCATCCAAGCAGGCTTGAATCGCCTCGCGGTAGCGAGAAGGTTCTTCCAGTGGAAGGGTCCAACCCGCTCCGTGCTCTTCCAGGTCTTCCCAGGGCGTGCGATCGCTGATCAGAGCTGGGCAACCCCACAACATGGCCTCGAGGATGGCATAGCCGAAGCTCTCCCCCAGGGTCGGCAAGATGAAGAGATGATAGTCCGGCAGGACCTCACCGATCCGATCATTTTCGATTGGGCCACGCACGTTGACGTGTAAGTGGGCGGGGAGTTCTTCGAGTAGAGACTGGCATTCTGCCCAATGGTTCGGGTCATCGATAGGACCGAAGATGTCGAACTGGATATCGCCGCGCAGCTCCGGGTCGCAGAGGAATCGGATCGCGCTGCTCAAGTTCTTCTTGGCGCTGATCCGGGAGAGGAAGACTACTCGCAACTTGCCGGCTTCCTTGGGTGCAGAGCTCTTTTCCCCACTGTCATCGGGCGGATGCAAGAGGTTTCTTGCGATCACGATGGGTGATCGCGGGAACACAACCCGAATCTCCTCACGTTCGAGTTCGCTCGAAGCGTGGAAGACCACACCGCGATGGAACCCCAGGAGCTTCGCAAGAGTCAGAAACGTGCGCTTCTTGAGGGCCTTCAGGGACAGTGCGCCCGGTGAGAGTTCGTTCTGGGGCGCCACGACCACGGGCACTTGCGGGGTTCGCCCGAGCCAGTGCAGGAGGAGTGGCAGCAAGGTGAATCGCGGGTCAAAAAAGCTCGGGCAGTAGACGAGATCGTGAGGTGTCGTGCGTGCGAGTTCGGCGAAGTAGTTGCTAGAGAGGTTCTCCGGTGCCACATACAAGACATGGGCCTTGCCGACGCGGACCCATTCCCCGGGCGGCACGTCCGGGTAGGGCTCGGTTGCGAGGAAGTCCCGGTCTTTCGTGACGATTCGGAACTCGACATCGTCGCCGATCGCCTCGACCATGTTGAGCAGGGTGCGCATCGCGCCGCCCGCCTGGAATCCCGGCAGGTAGTGGACCATGTAGGTCAGCGCGATGGGCCGGTATTTTGATTGGGGTTCGCTCAAGGTCTCTCCGGTCCGTTCAGTGACGTGGCCTGGAGGCCGGATAGCGGATCGCGGACGATCCAGGGTATCGGTCCATTCACGACTTCGGCATTCTCGCAGAAGAGGGGGATTTCCGTATTGCCTCCCTCGAGCGTGGTGTGGACGGTCCGCGGGCGCGCACAGACGTCCCCGCCGATCTCGACGTGAATCGGATAACCTTCGGCCACGGGCTCTCCCTCGGCATCTCGGACGTCGATCTGGAGACGGGAGCCACTTGCGGCTGGTACGACGTCTGTGTTCATCGCAACCGCAGGGCGGCGTGCTGCCATCCATACAACTGCTTCACCCGGGGCGACGTCGTGAGTCGAGGTGAGAGCATGGGATCCTTGGGGTGGAGTCGACGCGCCGCTGCGCAGCTCCGTCCATTCGTAATCGTTCGATGCGAATGAGAGGCGGGCCCGCACTTTCTGGGGCTGTGCCCCGTGGTTGAGCCCGAACACGATCCAGAGTTCGGGCCCGCCGCGAAGGGTCGCCTCGGTGTCTGGAGCCGCGGTGTCGGCCCGGGCTCGAAGGCCGGCTCGGGTCAGGGCCAGCTGCCAGTTCTTGCTGGCTGCCGCCAAGCTGATCCGTAGCCCTTGGCAGCTGCCCAGGGTCGGTACGGAGTGGATCTGGGAGGGGTGCCCAAGCGCGGCCGCCAGATCGAGGGGGCGGCGGCCCGGCTGGGTCCGCTTGGCCGACTGTCCATCGACGAACAAATGGCCTCCTCTCGCGACGAACCGGCGCAAGTGGGGAATCGCCTCCTCCGCCAGAGAGGGTGACTTGATCAACACCAGTGCACGAGTGGAGGCCGGCAAGACCGCGAGCCTCTCCTCGAAGGCGTGGTCTACGTCCTCGAAGCCCAGCTCGAGAGCCTCGTGGGTGTGCCGAAGGCAGGTCGAAAGCTCTTTGGTCCGTTCGGGTAGCGCCTCGCTACGGCTGGTCCACGATTCGAGCAAGGCAACTGGAGCCGGTGTGCGGGGCAGCGCGGCGAGCCATGGTCCCAGTCTCCCGATCTCTTCATGAAGCGGTCCCAAGGAGGCGAGTGCCGGACCTGTGGGCAGGGCCCAGTAGGCAAGGCCGTTTGCACCGTGAGCCAGCGCTGTCCAAGCGGTTTCCTTCCACACGAAGGCGTCGGGTTGCGGGCCATTGCGCTTCAAAGGACGGCCCAGCGCGTAGATCGCCAAGTACCGCTGTCCGGCCGGAGAATATTGGAGTGCGGACCAGGCCTCGGATGCCGAACGCCGGACGGAGGCAGGGCCTCCCCCGCGTCTTTCGTATGCGTAGCCGTAGCCTGGAGCGAATATTTCATCGACGGCACCGGCCAGGGCCGAGAGGCGGTAGGTGTAGTCATCGGGTCGGTACCAGTAGGACGCGGGCCAGTAGGTCGATTGCGGAAGCCCCGGGAAAAGGTGGCGGGCTATCGCTCGGAAGCCATCGAAGGTCTCCCGGGTCGCATCGGCGCGTAGGGCTTGGAGTTCGATCCACCTGGGGTCTCCGGGCTTCTCGTCGCCTCGGAGTCCATGGGCCCTTACGACATCTTGTAGAGAGGGGCTGGTCATTCCGCCGTCCTGGAATTCTTCGACTACTTGGACGGCACGCAGAGGTAGGCCTGTCACCCCAGGCCGGTCGTCGAGTAACCGCGCCAAGCCCTTCCTGAAACGGGTGTCGTGGATGTCCCAACCCATGTCTTCGCCATTGAAGCCAAGGCCGCGGGGAGGTGTGCCCAGGTCCTCGAAGCGTTCCTTTCCGGACTTTCTCACAAGGGAGTGGTAGTAGACGATCTGCAGACCGGCTCGAGCGATCTCGCCCAAGGCCTGCAGGTCGTCTCTCGGTCGGCGTGGGTGTGCCTTCAAGATGACACTCGTAAAGCCGAGGTTGCGAAGCTCCGCCGCGCGATCCCATGCTTCGCCCGGTGCAAGTGCGAATGGATAGGGGTGGGATCCGATCGCGAAATAGCGGATATCGAAAGAGTCGCGTGTCGGCGCCGGAACCGCAGGTGCTGCGCTGGGTTCCGGCCCGAGCGAGAGGGGTTTCTTGCTCGCCAACTCGACTTCTGCCCGCAGGAAATCTGCCCAGGTTTCCGACGCGAACCACTCTTCCGGATCTTCAGGGCCGTCCGCTCGGAGCTGGCCCTGAGCACCCGACAGCACGACGGTCACCGTACCTGCGCCGATCCGGTTCTCCAACACGAAGGGGCGGTTGCCCGCCCACAGGCGAACCCGCGCCGAGGTTACGACGCCTTCGTGGAGTCGGTCGACGTGGCCGCGGCCGAAATCCGGGCCGCGGATCTTCGAACGGTTGCGCTTTCGGAAGCCGCCCGGCTCCGCGGCCGGGGAGAAACCCATCAGAGCCTCGAGGCGCGTCCCGGCATAGCTCTCCAGGCTCGGGCTTCCACCGACGATCAGGAGACGATGCCCGCTCTCGACCCAGCCCACCAATGCCTCATCGAAAGGGCGGCCCGTCGGGTCCTTCAAGCGTGCCAACGCGCTTGCTGGGGCGTTCTCCAGCACGACCAGGCCGGCTCCGAGCGGAACCGTGCGGGGTGCACCGAAGGCCGGGTACCAGTCGCGGCTTCCCTGGCCACCACTTCGCTCGAGATCCACGCGGAATACCCCTGGTCTTGGGATCAGTCGCGTCGCGATGGCTTCGATCCTGTCGTGGTGGTCGATCTCGGGACTCACCAGGATGATCGGATCACTGGCTGCGAGCGCGATGGTTGCGCAGCCCAGCAGGGCGAGGATAGAAGTACTGGCACTCGAGATGGCGAATATGGTCCGGCGGCGAATCACGGGAGCATTTCGTTTCGGGAAGAAGCTGCGGCCACACTATCGCTCTCGAAACGCGCGGCCAGGACCCGGTAGAAATCCCGAGCGCGAGCATCATCCCCGAATAGCTCCGAGTCGGAACTCAAACAGATCCCGTGCTGGCCGCGGTATCGGGGATGGTGCCCATGCATGCCACGGGAGGGCTTGGGTCCCCAGAAGCTCGGCACGATCTGAATCGTTTCGGGTGTATGGTAGATCAGGTCGCCGAACGATTCGTTCGTGAGCCCGAATTCGTCTCGTCCCGCTTCGGTGAGTCGTTCGATTCCCTCCTGGGAATCGAGGTAGGCGGCCATGGGACCCCGCAGTTCCTGGTCATGGATCCAGACCCGCAACAAGGTTGCCTCACTGAAGTAGCTGTAGCGATCCAGGGCAGGGGAGCCGAACTGTCCCTCGAGATCGATCGAGACGGTCGTTTCGATGTTGGTCATCCCATGATCCGATACGACGAGCACGAGCCCGTCCTTCTCTTTGGCGAGAAAGCGCTCGGAGAGTTCTCGGATGTACCCATCATTCTCGGCGAGTTCCTTCTGGTAGGGGTCCGATCCGACCCCCTCCCAGTGGGAACACGAGTCGATTCCGACCAACGTGAGCAGGACGGAGCCGGGTTGATCGTGCTCGTCGAGAAAAGCCCGGGCGGCCGCTGCGATCCGAGCATCCCGGTCTGGGCCGGGTGTGAAATCGTGGTGGATGAACTTGGTCAGCTGCGGATGGTCGAGGAGCGAAGGCTGGTCGAAAGGCGGATCGAATACCGAATGCCCCGTTTCATCGAATGTCGCGAGGTAGGGGATCGGGATGTTCTTCGTGTACGAGACCGGCGCCAACTTGTCGATGATCTTGTGGAATACGCGTTTCGCGGGGTAGAACCACTCGAGAGGGGAGAGGAGGCGAAACAGGTGGCGCCATAGCCAAAAAGGTGAGGTTTCCGGAGAGACGCTCCATTCGCACCAGAAGCCCAGCTCGTCGGGAGTCTTCCCTGTGAACAACGCCGTTTGGCAGTTGACGCTGTAGCCAAGCCCGGGGATCAATCGGGCACGCCCCGGAAAGGTCCGTGCAAACGGCATGTGCTCGAGCTGGTCGAAAGGAAGGCCGTCGATGAAGATGACAAGCGTCGGTTGCAAGGAATCCTCGAGGTGATGGCGGGGGAACTCGGCAGGCTAGCGAAGCTCCTCCAGGGAATCGGCGTGGCAGCCCGAACCATCGTCAGAACCCCCCAGACCCCAAAGGGTTCAAGCACTGGCTGGAGTGGCTCGATACGCCGGAGCGGCTGGTCGCTCGACGTCCAGCCGTCTGCTAGCGTCCGCCGCCCCGCGGGGCATCACTTTCTAGAAAACAGCCAGCGAGACCGTCATCCCATGAAGCAGATTCTCCAGAGTGCGCGATCCGGGGAGCTCGAACTCGTAGAGGTGCCCGAGCCCACGGTTCGCTCCGGCCAAGTGCGGATCCGGAACGCGTTCTCGGTCATGTCGCCGGGTACGGAAAAGTTGATGATGGATTTCGCCCGGAAATCCCTGCTTCAGAAGGCTCGCTCCCGCCCGGACCTCGTGAAGCAGGTCGTGCGCAAGATTCAGCACGAAGGACCTCAGGCGACCTATCGCACCGTGACGACCCGCTTGGACGCCCCTCAGCCTTTGGGTTACTCGACCGCCGGCGTCGTCGAAGCGGTCGGGCCCGGAGTGAGCGATTTCGAGATTGGTGATCGCGTGGCTTGCGCGGGCGCCGGATATGCAAACCACGCCGAGTGGATCGTGGTTCCCGAGAACCTGCTTGCGCGGGTGCCCGACGAAGTGCCGCTCGAGAAGGCGGCCTTTGCGACCCTCGGTGCAATCGCGATGCAGGGTGTTCGCGTGGCTCAGCCGGCCCTCGGCGAAATCGTCGCAGTGGTGGGGCTCGGGCTGATCGGACAGATCTGCACGCAGCTGCTGCGCGCGAACGGCTGCCGGGTGCTGGGTCTGGATCTTGATCCGGTTCGGATCGAGGAGACCAGACAACAGGGGGCGGAATGGGTGTACCGGGTCGGGGACTTGCCGGCGACCTGGAAGGATGCGGAGACCTTCGGGTACGGAGTCGACTTTGCGATGGTGACGGCAGGTGCCGCGACCGCGGCCCCGCTGCATATGGCTTCGGAGCTATGTCGACACAAGGGGCGCGTGGTCGTCGTCGGCATGATGCCTCTCGACCTCGAGCGCCGAACGGCGTATGACAAGGAGCTCGAGCTGCGCATGAGTACTTCTTACGGGCCAGGTCGCTATGACCGCAGCTACGAAGAGGTGGGCCTCGACTATCCGTTGCCCTACGTGCGTTGGACCGAGAACCGGAATCTTCAGTCCTTTCTCGCCCTGGCAGCCAGTGGAGCGATCGATCCCGGGATGCTGAATACCGAGCAGGTGCCGTTCTCGGAAGCGGCGAATGCCTACGAGGAACTGGCGTCCGGGGAGAGGCGGGGATTGGCCGTGGTGTTCCGCTACGACGCGCCCTCCGAGCGGCAGCGAACGCTGCGCCTCTCGTCGACAGCCAGGGCCACGAGTCGCGATTCCCTGGGCATATCCATGCTCGGAGCAGGGGCCTATGCGCGCGGTGTGTTGCTCCCGGCGCTGAGTTCGACCTCTGGCTTGCAGCGCGTGCAGATCGTGGCCGCGACCGGGCCCTCGGCGAGGCGAACCGCCGAGAAATTCGATTTCGAGGCCTGTGGCACGGATGTGGATGCAGTGCTCGAAGATTCGGATACGGATCTCGTCGTGATCGCGACCCGACACGATTCCCACGCCGATCTGGGTGCACGTGCGCTCAGGGCGGGCAAGGCCGTGTGGCTCGAAAAACCGGCAGGGCTCTCTCCGAGTGATGTGTGCGATCTGGTGGTTGCGAACGACGAGACGGATGGATTCCTGGTTCTTGGCTACAACCGGCGATTTTCCTCGCATGCGCGTCAGATCCGCTCAGCGTTCGAGGGCCGAAGTGGGCCCCTTGCAATTCGCTACATGGTTGCGGCTGGCCCTACACCGGTTGGAACCTGGATCGTAGATCGGGCCGAAGGCGGAGGGCGGATCATCGGAGAAGTCTGTCACTTCGTGGATCTGTGTGTCTTCCTGGTCGGAGATCTTCCGACAAGTGTGTACGCCCGAGCCCTTGGAAGGCAGCCGGATCAGGACGATTCGACGACGATCCTGCTTTCGTTTCCCGATGGCTCCACCGCAGTCATCGAGTACCTGGCCCATGCTTCCGCCGACCTTCCGAAGGAGCGCTTCGAGGTTTCGGGCGATGATCGCACTGCACGTTGCGAGAACTATCGCACCACTGAGATCAGCGGCCGGAAGCGCTACCGGACCCTGAACCAGGACAAGGGTCAAGAAACCGCGATTCGAGAAGTGGTGGCCGCGCTGCGGGCAGGCAAGCCTGCTCCTTTCTCTTCCGCGGAGATTGCAGGCGTTTCTGCCTGTACCTTTGCGATTCAGGAGTCGATTCGCACGGGCGAGGCGGTCACGCTGGACTCGATCCTGGAGAGTGCCGGGCCGGACACAGGCCCGACTGCTTCGTCCGACTGATTTCCTTCCCTCAGCGCATCGGGTCTGGGAGTTCTCGTAGGAGCGGGACGGTGCTGGCGACAAGGCAAGCGACCAGGATCATCTCGCTGCCGACCAACGCGCCGACTGCGCCTGCCACTCCCCAGATCGGGACGCAACCGAGTACCAGCACCAGGGTTGCGATCAGGCCTATGAAGATCGATCTGGCGCGGGCGGATTGGCGCCCCGATGCGGTCAGGACCAACCCCAGGGCGGCCGACAGGAAGCGGAACAAGACGTAGGCCGTAGCCGCCAGGAAGAGTGGCTCGAGAGTGGCGAACCCCTCGCCGTAGGCCACAACCAGCAACCAAGGGCCCAGGAACGCGAGTGCAGCCGATCCGAAAGCCCCGAGGCCGGCTGCTACACCCACGGCGGTCCCGGCCATCCTGCGGAAGTTCGCGGCTGCCGTCGTGAAGCTGCGCGCCAGGGCGGGGAGAAAGGAAGCAGCACCCGTCGAGGCAAAGGTACCGGCCACCAGGACGATGCGGGAGATCATCGCGTACTCGCCTACCTGATTTTGTGTCGCCACGAGAGAGAGCAGCGCTACATCGATCTGCCCGTAGGCCAGGTTCATGCTGGCGGTGGCCATGTAGGGCAGAGCCGAGCGGAGGGTGGGCAACGCGTCCGCAGGCATCCGCGGGCGCAGGTCGCGGCGGACGACGAAAGAGCTGAGTGCCAGGTTTGCTGCCGCACCGAGGATGCGCGCGACGCCGACCCAAAAAAGCGAGAAGCCCAGACCGATCGCTACGAGCGCCAGGAGCGTAGTCAGCAGCGATTGCAGCAACGCGCCGAGCGCCTCCCAGTGCATCGTTTCGCGGGATCGCAGCAGAGCCTCGTTCAGTTGGCCGAAGGATTGGAGAATGGCGGCCAGACCCATCAGCACGACCAGCTGTCGCAGCTCAGCCGGATACGGAAGCCACAGCCCGCCGGCGATGATGGCCAGCGCCGCGGGAACGAGCAGGATCAGCTTCAGCCCCAAGGACTCCCTGAACAGAGCCACTGCCTGTTCCGGATCTGCACTTGCATCCCGTACCAATCGCGGGCTCAGTCCGAGGTCGGATAGCAGCAAGAAGGCGAGGGCCACAGAGACTGCGGTGGCATAACCACCCACGCCTTCGCTGCCCAGAGAGCGGGCGAGGCCGGCCAGGAGGACGAAGTTGAGCAGTCGCGCAGCGACCTGGGCGCCCGTCAGGGCACCGAAGTTTCGAAGCGTGCGGTGGACGATGTCGCGGATGGTACGAGCCTCAACCGGAATGGACGATGATGGCTGCCCCGCACGCCCTCAGCGCAGATAGACGGCAGCAGCGATCAAGAGCAATCCACCGTACACGGTGATCAGGGTGACGACTCCGACCCCCGCTCGTAGACCACCCGCCATCAGGATGAAGAGTGCTGGAGAGAATGTCTCCCGGTAGCGATGCAAGTCGAAGTGGGTGAGCGCGAGGATCACGACGAAGATCGCAGGATAGACGAGGATGGGAAGGCGTTCGCGCAGGCGACCGCCCCGGAAGCAGGCGAATACGCCCGCCGCCAGGCCGGGCAACAAGAAGACGTAGGGTAGGTTCGTCCACGAAAACGCCATCCCTTCCCAGCGTCCCCAGAAACGGGGTGGGAACGGGAAGATCAGGACGAATAACGAGGCCAGCGGTAGCTTGTAGAGGCCAGCAATGGATTCGATTCGCGCGAATCGTGCCAGGCCGCCTCTGGTCGCGAGGTTCGCGCTGCTCTCGACCTTGGCTCCCAGGCGATCCACGCTCGCGCCGATCGAGATGTTCGAGTCCGGATCTGCCGTGAACAGCAGTGCGAGTACGATGCCTGCGATCGCGATGGAAAAGCCAAGCCCCTCGATCAAGGACCGGTGAGCGAGAAGGAAGCAGATTGCCATCGCTGCGGCGAAAGGCAGGATGAAGCTGCTCCGCAGGTAGTACATGACGATCAGGCCGCCCAATAGCCACCCCAGATCGCGGCCCCAGCCCGGTAGCGAGCGCAGGATCCGGAAGGCGTGGTACAGCAGGAACATCGCCATGAGCTGGACAACTGCGTCTTTCCGCTGGTCGAGAGCGACCAACGCCGAGTAGGGGAGAAAGGCGGCGAGGTAGCAGGCAAGCCTGGCGGTTTTTCGGTCGTCCCATACCAGCATGGCGATCTGGAAGACATAGAAGAGGGTCAACGCGGTGGCCGCCGCGTTCAGCATTCGCGGTGCCATCGGATTGGGCCCGAGCAGCCAGAACAACACCGCGCCGAGGTAGTTATATCCGGGGTCGTGGAATTTCCAGCCATGGCTGTCGTGGGGCAGGCCGAACTTCAGCTCCGTGGCCATTTCCGAAGCCGCGTCGTGGTACCCGATTCCGTCTTGGTAGGCGAAGCCCCCGTTTCCCCAGGTCATCAGGACCATGAAGTAGACGGGGACCAGCGCGGCTTTGAGGAGGAAGACCCCTACGCCGAGTCGCGACAGGAAGGCTGCATCCTCACCGCGCCGGAAGGCATAGAAGAGGATGACGATCAGTAGCCCGATCCCGGCAGCGGCGAGCGTGGTCCAGATGGAGATGTCGAAGGAGCCCATCAGTCGCTTCCAGCAGTTGTTCTTGTCGGAGTCGAGGCCGAGGCCTCGATCTGGCCGGTCCATCCGGGGTGAGGCTTGAACCGATGCACAGTACCCAACTGGTCGAGGGGGCCGCACGTCGTTTGCGTCTGGTCGGGGCTCGTCTCGTGCACTTCGACGTCTCCTGAGGAGCGAACCTCCGTGATACGGGGGCCCTTCATATCGGACATCGGTGCTTCGATCTTCGGAATCCTCCGTTCGTCGAAACCCATCAGGCGAAGCGCGGTGAGGTCTGCAGCGATCGGATCCGTGGCGGCAATGACCACGCCGAGCGGGACATCCTTTGGCGCCAGCGGTCCTCCCGCTTCTCCGGCGACGATACCATCGATCAAGCTCAGAGTTCTACGAACCGGGCCTCTTGCCTCGAGGTGCAGGCCATCCCGATCGCTGTATGCGACGCAGCGATTCAGATCGCAGCACATTCGCCAGGTCGTCCGGTTCCCATACCAATTCCCACTGCGCACGAAATCGTCCCCGCGCATCTGGCCTTCGAGTTTGCGAGCGGCTCGAATGGTCGACGTCCCGATTCCCCGGGCCAGGAGGGGTCGCGCGAATTCGACGGCCCGGCTTCGCAGGCGGTTGCTCCAGTTTCGTGTCGGATACTCATCGCCCCCTTGATCCGGGGAGCCTACAGAATGGTGAGGCAACCAATTCTTGTCGCCATTGATCCCGACGAGATTCTTGAGCGCCAGCGTGACGCCCGTCTTCTTGTGGGTCTTCAATTTCGGAAGATTCACGATCAGGTCCGCCGAAAGAACCGTCTCTGACAACAAGTAGGCGTGACGCCCATTTCGATGATGCTCGATGGTCGGTCCAGGATCGTAGTCCGCACCGCGGAAACGCTTGGCATCCATTCCGGCCTCGTTGAAGAAGCTCCGATGGCCCAGATCCACGGCACGGTACCCGGAAGGGTCGCCGGGAAGGGGACTCCTCTCGACGATGACTCCGTCCCGGAATCGGACCTGCTCCCGTCGAAGGTCGAGGACGGTGAGGCTTCGGCCGAGAACCTGGCTGAAGTGTTCTTCGAGTTCATCCATTCCGACGAGACGCCGGATTTCGCCGAAATCGCAATCCTGCTGGGGGGCTTCGGCGACGACTACCCTCCCCTCTGGGCCTGCCGCCAACGCGGCGTAGTCCGCAATCGCCCGCAGAACGGACCCGTGGGTGATGACGCTCTCGATGCTCCCGTCTTCTCCGTTCGGGTTCCAGTGCCGGATGAAATTTGGCTTCAGGACGATGGTCGCTCCGGATTCGGCGAGATCGCCGAGTGGGTTCCAACTGGGGCTGCCAAATCGCTCGGCATCTAGCCCCAATGCACGAAGCGCGCCTCTTACGGCGGAGTACACGGAGTTCGGCGTGGAGCCAGGCTGGACGTTCAGCGCCGATACCAACTCCGGAAATGCCGTGTCCGGATCGTAGGGTGCGGAGAGTCCGCGATAGGAGGGCAGGGTTCGCGCCAGGCCGACTCGGATCACGGCGAACTCACTGCGCCCGCCCAGCCGTCTGTCTCTTCGCGGCAGGCAGGCATCCTGCGGGCCAGGTCCTCACGCCGAGATTCACGCTCGACCCAGAGCCGGCCGGTCTCTTCTCTCTGGAACCAACCATTCGGGTAGCCCGGGAAGATCTCTCCAAGCGGATGCCTCGGTACACCGGTGATCACCGTGTGCCCACGGCCGTCCTCCACCCAGCCCCGCGCATGCTCGTGCACCCTGTTCGCCGGAGCGTTGACCTCCGGCGGGTAATAGTGGGAGAGGAAGAGGATGCGCACGATGGGGGCGGATTGTTGCCTGCCTAGAACAGCGCGTAGATGAAAGGCGCCACCGCAGAGCCCTGCGTCAGCACGATCAACGCCGAGAGCAACACCATGGTGACCAGGATCGGGCCAAGCCACCATTTCTTGCGTACGCGCATGAACTCCCAGAGTTCGCCGAGGATGGACATCATGATTGAATCTCCTGAAACGTGGGCACTCAGTCGAGCGCGTAGCGATCGCGCCAGTCGAAGTCTTCGACCAACTCCGGCTGATCCTCTTTCAGGAGGATCTGGTTGCCGAGCACGAGCACGTCCATTTGGGTTCGCATGAAACAGAGGTAGGCATCTTCGGGAGTGCATACGATCGGCTCACCGCGGACGTTGAACGAGGTATTGATGACCACGGGGCAGCCGGTTCGCTCGTCGAAGGCGTGGATCAGATCGTAGAATTCCGCGTGGCTTGCCCGCGTTACGGTCTGAAGCCTGGCTGAGCCGTCCACGTGGGTGATGGCCGGGGCGTTCACACCCTCCTTCACCTGGCAGACGAGCAGCATGTAGGGGCTCTCCCGGTCGATGTCGAACCACTGGTCGGCCTTCTCGGCCAGCACTGCGGGGGCGAAGGGCCGAAAGCTCTCGCGGAACTTGATCTTCAGGTTCACGCGCTTCCAATTCTCTTCGTTGCGTGCGTCGGCCAGGATCGACCGGGCGCCGAGCGAGCGCGGCCCCCACTCCATGCGGCCCTGGAACCAACCGATCACCTTCTGCTCGTCGAGATGTCGGGCCGTTTCGCGGATCATCTCGTCGCGCGAATGGATCTGATAGGGCGCCTCGCGCAGTTCGAGGTATTTCCGGATCTCCTCGTCCGAGTACCCGGGGCCCCAGTAGGCGTGATCCATGCGGAGCTTGCGGGGCCTGTCCATCACGCAGTGCTCGGCAAAGAGTGCCGCGCCGAGTGCGCCGCCGGCATCGCCAGCGGCGGGCTGCACCCAGAGGTTCTCGAACGGGCCTTCGCGAACGAGCCTTCCGTTGGCGACACAATTCAGTGCAACGCCCCCGGCCATGCACAGGTTCTTCATGCCCGTCTTCTCGTGCAGGTCGCGAGCGATCCGGAGCACCACCTCCTCGGTGACCTTCTGGACGCTGGCGGCCATATCCCAATGGAAATCCTGCATCTCGGATTCGCCTTCACGGCGCGGCTGACCAAAGAGCTTCTCGAAGCGCTTGTTCGTCATGGTGAGCCCGTAGTCGTAGGCGAAGTACTTCATGTTCAGCTTGAAGGAGCCGTCGTCGCGGAGATCGACGAGGTGTTCGAAGATCGTGTCGACGTACTTCGGCTCGCCATAGGGCGCCGCACCCATCACCTTGTACTCCGCGGAGTTCACCTTGAAGCCCAGGTAGTAGGTGAAGGCGCTGTAGAGCAGCCCCAACGAATGCGGAAAGCGCACTTCGTGAATCAGTTCGAATTTGTTGCCTCGGCCGATGCCCTGGGTGGTCGTCGCCCACTCGCCGACGCCGTCGATGGTGAGAATCGCGGCTTCTTCGAAGGGTGAGGGGAGGAAGGCCGAGGCCGCATGGCTCTGGTGGTGCTCGGCGAAGAGCAGTTCACCCTCGAACCCGAGTTCGACCTCGAGGGCCTTGCGGACGTTCAGCTTCTCTTTCAACCAGAGCGGGATGGCCTTGGCAAAGGACGGCAACGAGCGCGGAAAGGTCGCGAGGTAGGTCATCAGGATGCGCTCGAACTTCACGAACGGCTTGTCGTAGAAGACGAGCGTGTCGACGTCCGCCATGCGGATGCCCGCTTCCTCCAGGCAATACTGGATGGCAAGCTTCGGGATGCCGGCATCGTGACGTTTGCGGGTGAAGCGCTCCTCATGGGCAGCGGCCACGAGTTCGCCATCGCGCAGCAGGGCGGCCGCGCTGTCGTGGTAGTAGCAAGAGATGCCGAGAACGTTCATGACGGCTCCGCTCGAGTTCAGAACATGCGCCGGGCGCGTTCGAGATCCGGCGCCGCGACGGTATCCGCGGGGTTCCAGGCAGTGCCCGCTGCACGCAGGCCGCGCTTGCGCAACAGGTCGCGTCGCGTCACGCCCGCAACGATGGCCATCGGCCCAATCACGACGGTGTAGACCAGGAAGAGGATGACCAGCGTCTGGGCCTCGCCGAAGCGGGCAGCGACTTCGAGCCAGCCCAGGTAGAGCCGGCGGAAGAAGCCGGGCTGCTCCTCGGCGTCGGAATTCGGGGCCTCCATCAAGACCCCAGATCCGCGGCAAGCTGGTCGACGATTCGTCCGGCGGCCCCGCCATCCCAGAGGTCGGGAATACGCCCCTGTTTGGCGCTGCCGTCGAGGATCTTTCGTACTTCGGCGCGGATCGTATCCGGGTCGCGGCCTACGATCTGGTTCGTGCCTTGGGTGACGGTTACGGGCCGCTCCGTGTTCTCGCGCAGGGTCAGACACGGAACGCCCAGAACGGTGGTCTCTTCTTGTACGCCACCGGAATCGGTGAGGACGAAGTGGGCGTCTGCCATGAGGCGGAGGAAATCCAGGTAGCCGAGTGGATCGATCATCTGGATGGCCGGCGGCCGATCTCCGAGTTGGCGCTCCACCGCTGCACGGGTTCGCGGATGGATCGGAAACACGACGGGCAATTCCGCATGGATTTCCTCGAACACGCCGAAGAGCGCGGCCAGTTGCGCAGGATCATCCACGTTGCTCGGGCGGTGGAGCGTGAGCGCCGCATAGCCCCCTTCTTCGAGCCCCAGTCGGGTCAGCACGTCGCTGGCTCGTGCTTTCTCCCGATTCGCAAGCAGGGTGTCGATCATGACGTTGCCGACCAGGTGGATCCTCTCCTCGTCGACACCTTCCCGCAGCAGGTTCTCCCGGCCGGAAGGCTCGGTGACGAACAGCCAATCCGAGATCGAGTCGGTGAGGATGCGGTTGATCTCCTCGGGCATGGCCCGGTCGAAAGAACGAAGCCCGGCCTCCACGTGCGCAACCGGAACACCGAGCTTGGATGCGGCCAAGGTGGCTGCGAGGGTCGAGTTGACGTCGCCGACGACGACCAGGCCGGCGGGCTGTCGCTCGATGAGCACCGGCTCGACCTTTCGGAGCACGTCCGCCGTCATTTCTGCGTGGGAGCCCGAGCCGACGCCCAGGTTCAGATCCGGCTCCGCGATCCCCAGGTCGCGAAAGAAGCCTGAGGACATGGCCTCGTCGTAGTGCTGGCCCGTATGGATCAGAAAGACCCGGAATTCCGGGCGCTTCTCCAGCTCTCGCAGGATCGGGGCCACCTTCATGAAGTTAGGCCGCGCCCCGGCCACCACTACCAGCTCGTATGCGTCGTCGGTCATCGCCTCAGCCATGAAGTGAAGTCCCCCAGGGGAGCTTTCGCTTTTTGTTCAGGTTTTTGGGGTGAAATCGCGGCCGAACTGAAATCCACTTGATGCTCGCTGCGAAACGAGGGAAGATCCGTTCCTTCGGTACCCGAGATTTACCATCGAAGGAAGTAACTTTCTCACAGATCCTTCGGTCCGTCCCTTGGGTGGCCGAGAAGCCCCGAAAGGTAGCGATTTTGGTCCTGCTTTTGGATGAAGGCGCAACCTGTCTGCCTTCGCGGGACACATATGCACACCGACTCGCATCTGTACGGAGCCGGAGAAGATCCCGTTGACTGAAACTTTTCGCGTACTCGTGATCGATGACGATCCTGGCATCCGGGAATACCTGGATGCCTTGCTCGAACGCCACGGGTACGAGGTTTTCACGGTTGGGAGTGGGGAAGAAGCCCTGGAAAGCCTGGGCAAGACCCGGCCGGACCTCGTGACCCTCGATGTGGTGCTGGACGGAATGGACGGCATCGAAACCCTCCGCCGTTTGAAGAAGCGCCTGCCCGATGTGCCGGTCGTCATGCTCTCGGGACATGGCCATGCGCGCACGATCGTCGAGGCCATGCAGCTCGGGGCTTCGGATTTCCTGCGCAAGCCCTTTGAAGTGGAGGAACTGGAACTCGCCTTCCAGAAGGCCCTCGAACATCGGGCGTTGAAGCAGGAAGTCGAGGAGCTGCGGGGCCAGGCGGCCAAGCGCGGCACGGAAATGATTCTCTCCGACGACGATGACAAGATGCGCGCCGTACGCGATGTGATCGAGCAGGTCGCAGATACGGACATCACGGTGCTGATTCGCGGCGAGAGTGGGACGGGCAAGGAAGTGGTTGCCCGCAATCTGCACGAGCAATCCGATCGACGCGGGCGCCCCTTCGTCAAGGTGAATTGCGCCGCGCTGCCCTCGGAGTTGCTGGAGAGTGAGCTCTTCGGTTTCGAAAAGGGCGCCTTCACGGGCGCCCAGAAACGCAAGCTCGGCAAGTTCGAATACGCGAACCACGGCACGATCTTCCTGGACGAGATCGGAGAGATGAGCCCGGCGCTTCAAGCCAAACTTCTGCAAGTCCTGCAGGACGGGGAGTTCTCGAGGCTCGGTGGCGAGAGCGATGTCCAGGTGGATACCCGGATCCTGGCCGCGACCAACCGGAATCTCGAAGAGGCGGTGGCCGGCGGCGAGTTTCGTGAGGATCTCTACTACCGCCTGAACGTCGTCACCGTGCCGATGCCTCCGCTTCGGGAGCGGAAGGGCACCGTGCCGCTCCTCGTCGACCATTTCCTTCGCAAGTTCTCGGCCGAGTACAAGAAGGAGCCGCGATCCCTTTCCGCGGCGATGATGCAGCGCTTCACCGAGTATCACTGGCCCGGAAACGTCCGAGAGCTGGAAAACATGGTGCGCAGGATGATCGTCCTCGGGAGCGAGGACGCCGTCACCCAGGAAATGGCCCAGCGCGAGGTGCCCGAGGAATCGGGCGACACCGCATTCCTGGATCTCGAGGCCCTGGGCGTGGAGTTGGCCAACGGCAACGGGGTGGACTTGAAATCCATCGCCAAGACCGCCGCGCGGGCCGCGGAAAAGCGTGTGATTGCCAAGGTCCTGAACGAGACCCGTTGGAACCGCAAGGAAGCCGCGGAACGCTTACAAATCAGCTACAAGGCGCTGCTCTACAAGATGAAGGAGAGCGGCCTGGCCGAGGCCCGCTAGGCCGCCGCCTGCCCGAGGAAACCATGCATCGAATTCCCAAGCTTGCCCTTTCAGCCCTCGCTCTCGGGGCGCTGCTCGCCTGTGCAACGACCGACCGGCCGACCCCGCCGCCCGCAGAGGCGCCGGTTGTCCGGAGCGAGTACGTGATTGGCCTGGGAGACCAGCTGCAGATCACCGTGTGGCGGAACGAGGAACTCAGCGGGATCCGTCTGGTACGCACGGATGGAAAGATCTCCGTTCCGCTGGTGGATGACATCCAGGCCGAGGGTCTGACTCCCGAGCAGCTGAAGGCAGCCATCGCGGAGAAGCTCGAAGACTTCATTTCAGCTCCCGATGTCACGGTTGCGGTCGCCCAGGCAAACAGCAAGCAAGTCTACATTCTCGGGGAGGTACTCCAGTCAGGGCCCGTACCGGTTCTCCAAGATCTTCGCGTGACGGACGCCATCTCGTTGGCGCGTGGTTTCGGACCATTTGCCGATCGAAGCGACATCCGGATCGTTCGCCGGGAAGGACACGAAGAGATTGAGTACCTGTTCGACTACGACGCCTACGTGCGAGGCCGCGCGGCCGGAACCAACATTCTCCTGCAGCCGGGAGACACCGTGATCGTTCCGGACTGAACTGGCAAGGGGCGAATTCTTGCGCAGCACTTTCAATATGATCCTCGCCGGCGCCCTCGCGGCGATGCCGGGTCCGGTGTTGGCCGGCGAGGCTACCTTTGGGATCGACTCGTTTCTCGTTCGGGACAACAACGTCTTCCGGGTGAACAAGGACGCAGTCGCCGGCCAGGAGGGAGATTGGTCCGTGCGCGTCACTCCTCGGGTTCGGGTCGAGGAGCCCCGCGGCGATCTGACCTGGAGCTTCGAGTATGCCCCTGCCTACGAGTACTTCCTGGAGAACAACTCGCTGCGTGGTTGGGATCACGACCTTCAAAGCGAAGTGACCTGGCAGGCGACCAAACGGACCGGCGTCACGTTCTCGAATCATTTCCGGCGATACGGTCTCGAGTCGAGATTCAATGACACGACCGACGTGGCCGCGGGAGACGACCCGACCGGTTCGACGACCCAGAATCGGGAGCGCCTTCGCCGAAACCAGGTCAATCTATCGCTCTTTCACAACCTGACGCGCCGCAATCGGCTTACGCTGAACGCGGGCTATCAGACCTTCGATCGATCCGAAGAGAACGCGAGCGATCAGGTGACCTATTCGGCTTCAATTCAGCATTTCTACACCTGGCGCCCTTCGACTAGCATCGGGCCGAGCTTCTCCTGGACTCGTCAGGTCCAGAAGCCGGCGTTCTCCAACCGCACCGAGACCGATTTCTTGAACCTATCGCTCAGGGTTCTCCATCGGTTCGACCCGACCCTGGTTCTGGATGTTTCTGTCGGGCCTGCCATGGTGCTCTCGCAGGAACAAGAAACTGTGGCTGCCCCGTTGTTGGCAGGGGCGGTCCCGGGGTCCTCTCTTCTGGATATCCGAACCTGCCCAACCCTCGATGATGGGACACCCTTCTTCTCGAGCGAGTGCGAGAGCCTGAGCCTCTTCGACAACGAGACGATCCTTAGCGAGAACAACCTGGGCCTCCCCACGGGAGAGCAGCGACTCACCACAACCGTTCCCTTTGGTGGGGTCGTCTTCAACATCAACGAGGCGACTCTGATTCAACAGATTCGTCAGCAGACGACGATCTTGACCTCCGAGGATGTACTCGACACCGGCGGGTCCGAGCTGACCTACTTTGCAGATGTCTCGCTTCGAAAGACCTGGGAGAGCTGGGAACTGTCGTTCGGCTACCGCCGGAGTGACGACAGCTCGGCGTCCCGGTTCGGCATCACTTCGATTTCGGATCGCCTGTATGGAACGCTGAGCTGGCGGGCTTCACGGAAACTGAAACTCCGGCTCACGACGAGCTGGATCAACCGGCAGCAAGAGCAAGAAACCGTGAACTTCGTGACCGGGCTGACAAGTGGCTCCCCGATTCTCGATACGCGGGCGTGTCTCGGTGCCGGCACGGCCCCCGATTGCCCTTTCGTGGGACGATCGATCCTCTTTGACAACGTCGCAGTCGCGTCCTCGCTGCGAGCTCGCCTCTTCAAAAGCGATTTCGAATCCGAGCAGTTCCGCGTTCGTCTTGGAGCCCGCTATCGTCTGAAACGCCGAGTGGCCCTGGCAGGGTCGGTGACCTGGGTCTCAGACACATCGAAAGGTGACTTGACCACCAATCGGGACGTCGAGCGCTTGATTGCTCGCGCCGGCGTTGAATACGAGTTCGAGCCCTTCCGTTTCTAGGCCAGCCGAGAGTGGCGGGCCGCTGCGACTGCGGCTCGGAAAGTGAGGAATACATGGAAAGCGAACAGGGACTTCAGATCGGCGATCTCGTCGGCGTCCTCAAGCGCCGGATTCGCTTGGTCGTGGGTGTTGGCGCGGTCATCACGTCATTGGCCCTTCTCGTCGCCGCCTGGCTGCCCAACACCTACGAATCGAAGGCTGTCCTGCTGATCCAGCCACAGTCGATTTCTTCGAATCTGGTGGAATCGAACCTTCAAGAAACCGACCTGAATAGCCGCCTGCATCTCATTCAGATGCAGATCCTGAGCCGGTCCCGCCTCTCGCAGGTCGTCAGTGATCTGGACGTCTACCCGGAGATGTCAAAGACGATGCCTCGCGAGGAGATCATCGAAAAGATGCGCGAAGAGGTCAGCGTGGTTCCATTGCTCTCGGAGCTCGAAGCCGAGGCGGGGATTCGCAACCGCGACGTGCAGATTACGACGTTCCTCCTCAGTTTTCGGCATCGGCAGCGTCAGATGGCAAGCGATGTGGCGAACAAGCTCGCCCGGTCGTTCGTGGAAGAGCACATCAAGGATCGCACCCGTGAGTCCAGCGTGACATCGGAGTTCATTGAAGCCGAGCTGACGCGGCTCTCGGATCGCATTCGGCAAGTCGATGCGCAGATCGCAACAGTGAAGGGAGAAAGCACCGGAAGCCTCCCTGAAGACATCCAATCGAATCAACGCCTACACGAACGGTTGATCCAACAGCTTCGGCAGGCCCAACGTGATCTCACTCTCGCCGAGAGTGACGAGGCGTTCTATCGACAACAGGTAGCCGCGGGTGGAACCGACAACTACATGTTCACCGGGAACAGAATGACTCCGGAGCGTCGACTCGAGACGTTGAGGCTGGCGATTGGCGAGTATGAATCGCGCGGGTACACAGCGAAGCATCCGGACATGGTTCATACCCAGGCGGAGATCGCGGAGCTCGAGCTCCAGGCATCCGAGGTAGCGGAAGGCGAGAGCGAGACTCTCTCGATGGGGCAGCAGAATGCCAAAGCAGAGCAACAGCGGGCGGCGCTTCGGGCGGCATCCGCGCGTTCCGATCTGGCGACGTTGGGGGAGCAACTCGCGGCTATCGAAGACCGGCTATCCAAGACGCCCCAGGTACAGGCGCGACTCTCCAGCCTCGAGCGGGAGTACGAGCATCTATTCGGGAGCTTTCAGGAATACTCCGAGAAGCAGCTAGCGGCGAGTGTCGCTGCGGATATGGAGCGGCGACAACAAGGAGAGAGGTTCCGGCTCCTGGAGGAGGCTGTGCCCGCAGATGGGTTGGCCTCTCCCAACCGACCGGTGATCATCCTGGTCGGGCTCATCTTCGGAATGGGTCTCGGGCTTGCAGCCGCGTTGTTGGCGGAAGCCAACGATCGATCCTTTCATGACCCCGGTACGCTCCAGGAGCGCCTCGGGATTCCTGTCCTTGCGTCCGTTCCGGAAGTCATCTTGGCTTCCGACCGCGCGTTGGCGCGACGGCAACGATTCAGGACGGCGATCCTGGCATCGGTGGTTACCGGAACCGTTCTCGTCGTCTCCCTGGCTGGCAATTGGTATGTCAACGGGTTGCCAGGTGTCCTCCAAGATTTGAGGGGTGGGGGCGAAGAGACCGCCGCCCCGAGCCCCAGCGAGTAGAGAATCCATGTACCACGAGCACTACGGACTCGTCCGCAGCCCGTTCGAGATGACGCCCGATCCGGCGTTTCTCTACCTGGGTGAAGCGCACCGCGAGGGTCTTGCGACCCTGGTTTACGGCGTGCGCGCACGGAAGGGCTTCGTCCTGCTCACGGGCGAGGTCGGGACCGGCAAGACGACGCTACTTCATGCGCTTCTCGCCCAGCTCGATCGGGATACGCTCTCGGCCTTCATCTTCAACCCGAAGCTCCAGCCCCTCGATTTCTTCCGAATGATGTTCGACGAGTTCGGTATCGAGAAGGCGTGTACGACCAAGGCTGAGTATCTGCTTACGCTGAACCATTTTCTGATCGAACGGCTCAGCAAGAACCAGCCGACGCTCCTGATCGTCGACGAGGCGCAGGTGTTGTCGACGGAAATGCTCGAGGAAATCCGGCTCCTCTCGAACCTCGAGACGCCCACGTCGAAGCTCATCCAGATCATGCTGGTGGGGCAACCCGAACTCTGGGAAATGCTCTCGCGTCCGGATCTCCGTCAGCTTCGCCAGCGGATCGTGCTACGCCATCGGTTGCGCCCGTTCACGTTGCGTGAGTGCTCGGATTACGTCGAGGAGCGGCTGCGCCTCGCCGGATATACGGGCAAGGGAATCTTCGAGAAGGCGGCGCTTCGGGAGATCCATCGGGTCACGGGCGGCATACCGCGGCTGATCAACATTGTATGCGACGGGGCGTTGCTGGCAGGCTTTGGGCGAGATCTCCAGACGATAGGCGTGAGCGCGATTCGCGAAGTCGCCACGGATCTGGAACTCGATCCCGGACAAACTGCTGCTGCCGCAAATGACGAATCCACCCAGGCGCCTGCCAAGCGAAGTGGTCTCTTCGGTTGGCTACGCACGCGCCAGACAGGGGGACTGTAATGGGAAAGGTCTACGATGCTCTCCGACGTGCGGAGGAGCAACGCACTCGAAATGTGGGTGAGGTCGCCAGTGCGCCCGCTGTACCCATTCCCCACGAACCTTCTCCGAGCAACGCAGCGGCACCGGTGGCGGCGACTTCGCCGTCATCGCGGCCTGCCGTCGTTCAGCCTCCCGCTCGGCCGGGCCGCCTGGCACGCTGGTTCCAACGCTCCGCAGAGAGCGGCGAAGACTCCGCGGCTGATTTCAACAAGAGGCGTATCGCGCTTCTGCAGCCGGAATCCTTCGTGACGGAGCAGTTCCGGTCCCTGCGTGCGCGAATCGAGTCGATTGCGGCGACAAAGCCAATCCGCACGCTGGCCGTTACCAGCACCCGTGCTGGCGAGGGCAAGACGCTTTCGTCCTTGTCACTCGCGATCGTCAGTTCGATGAACCTGGAATCCAAGGTGCTGCTCGTCGATTGCGACCTTCGCCTTCCGGCGGTGCACAAATCCCTCGGTGTGAGGCCGGATGCTGGCCTGGCAGAGGTCCTGATGGGGCAAGCCTCTATCGAGGAGGCCGTCGTTCGCGTCGAAGGAACGGAGTTGGACGTACTTCCGGTTCGTTCCGTTCCCTCGAACCCCGCGGAACTCCTGGCTTCTGCCAAGATGAAGCAACTCATGGAGGACCTTGCCCAACGCTATGATCGGGTGATTCTGGATCTTCCATGCACGCTCGGGCTGCCCGATGTGAAGACGGTCAGTGAACTCTGCGATGGAGTCGTCTTTGTCGTGCGGGCGGATCGGACGCCCCAGGGAGAGGTGGCGGCTGCCATCGAGATTCTGGATCGCCGACGGATTCTCGGCGTCGTGTTGAACGGAGCCGAGGCAGGCGACTCCTACGGGCCTTACGTCCGCCCGACGGTCTGAGGCCGGTTGCCGAGTTCCCCCCCCTCCAAACGCCGAACGGACTGCTTGTAGTGAGCTGGGTGCCGATTGCATTTCTCGTGGCCGCGGGCTTCGCGGCCATTTCCACACCGTTGGTGTCGCGGCTTGCGCTCGCCTTCGGGGTCATCGATCGCCCGAGCGACCGGAAGGTGAACAAGCGGGCCAACATTCCGCTGCTCGGTGGTGTCGCCGTCGCCATGGGTTTGTTCGCCGGGCTCTCGGCGGTGCTATTCCTGCATCCCAGCGCGGAGGACGTGGCGCCGCGTATCGAAGGTCTCCTTGCGGGGGGCCTCCTCATCCTTGCGCTTGGCATCGTTGACGATTGCTGGGGCCTCGGCGCCTGGCCCAAGCTGATCGTGCAGATCGCGGCGGCCGCGATTGCCTTCCAGATGGGCTATCGCATCGATCATGTTTCGAACCCGGTCACCCACTACGTGATCGAGTTCCCCGTCTGGCTCTCCTGGCTCGTGACGACCGGCTGGATCGTCATCGTGACCAACTCGGTCAACCTGATCGACGGCCTCGATGGACTCTGCACCGGGGTCGCTGCGATCATCGCCACCACCCTGACGATCATCGCCTGGCAGGGCGGCCATGTCCCCGGGATCGCACTCGGAGTCGTCTTGCTGGGTGCGCTGTTGGGATTCCTCCCCTACAACTTCCCCCCCGCGCGGATGTTCCTGGGCGATACCGGCGCACTCTTCATCGGCTACAGCCTCTCGATCCTGGCCCTGGAGGGATACGGGAGGGTGACCGTGCTGACGTTCCTCGTGCCGCTCCTGGCCCTGGCCGTGCCGCTACTGGATACCGGCCTCTCGATCGTTCGGCGCATTCGCCATCGGAGCCACATCATGCAAGCCGACAAGATGCACTTGCACCACCGCCTGCTGAACGAGCATTCCGGCTCCCAGCGCCAGGCGGTGCTGTCGATCTACTTTCTCACCGCCTGCTTCTGCTTGATCGCCGTTTCGTTTACACGGCTCGAGGGTTACGCGGTAGTCGTCTTCCTCGCCGTCATTCTGCTGCTCACCTTCCGCATCATCCGGAATCTGGGCATCCTGGGCAGCGAAGCTCCGGAGGACGATCCGGGCCCGACGGCCGACGCCGCCGAGAACAGCCGATGACCGTCGGTCGTGCGCTGATCACCGGGATCACCGGTCAGGATGGCTCCTATCTGGCGGAGCTCCTGCTGGAGAAGGGCTACGAGGTGCACGGGGTGGTGCGCCGATCCAGCACCGAGAACTTCGAGCGCATCGCGCATCTGCGGGACAAGGTGACGTTGCATCAGGCCGATCTGCTCGACCAGGTTTCGCTGGTGTCGATCGTTCGCGACGTAAACCCGGGCGAGCTCTACAACCTGGCCGCTCAATCTTTCGTTCCGACCTCGTGGGTCCAGCCGACCCTGACCGGCGAGTTCACGGCACTCGGCGTGACGCGGGTTCTGGAGGCGGTGCGGCTGGTGGATCCGAGCATCCGCTTCTACCAGGCTTCCAGCTCGGAGATGTACGGCAAGGTCCTGGAGACGCCGCAGAACGAGGCCACACCGTTCTATCCCAGAAGCCCCTACGGGGTTGCGAAGGTCTACGGCCACTTCATCACAGTGAACTACCGCGAGAGCTACGACATGTTCGCGGTCTCGGGCATCCTGTTCAATCACGAGTCGCCCCGGCGCGGTCGAGAGTTCGTGACGCGCAAGATCAGTGAGTATGTGGCGCGGATCAAGCTGGGTCTCGAGGATGAGTTGCCGCTCGGCAACATGGACGCCAAACGCGATTGGGGTTTTGCCCCGGAATACGTCGAGGCGATGTGGCGAATGCTGCAGCAGGAGACCGCGGCTGACTATGTGATTGGAACGGGCGAACACCATACACCCCAGGACTTCGTGGACGCGGCGTTTTCCCACGTTGGCCTCGACCCTGCGGATTTTGTGCGCATCGACCCCGCCTTTCTTCGCCCTGCCGAGGTCGAGACCCTGCTTGCGGATCCGACGAAAGCACGCGAGGAACTCGGCTGGAGCGCCAAGACGCCCTTCGAGGAGCTCGTTCGGGTGATGGTCGAATCGGATCTGGAGGCCCAGGAGGCACTCACCGATCGCCGCCGCGGTGGGCCAGGCACCCGATGAGGCGCGCGCTGGTTACGGGTGGGGCCGGTTTCATCGGCAGCCATCTCGCGGAACGGCTTCTCGCCGAGGACTTCGAGGTCCGCATCCTCGACGATTTCTCGAGTGGACGCCATGAGAACCTGCTGGCGATCCGGGATGCCGTGGAGCTGCTGGAGGGCGACTTGCGCGATACCGCGCTGCTCGCCCGTGCTGTCGATGGCGTCGAAGTGGTCTTCCACGAGGCGGCGGTTCCCTCGGTTCCCAGCAGCGTGGCCGAGCCGGAACGCACCAACGACGTCAACGTGACGGGCACGCTCTCCCTGTTGGAGAACGCACGCAAGGCGGGCGTCCGCCGGGTGGTGTTCGCCGCGTCCTCGGCGGCGTACGGCGATGCCGCCGTTCTGCCCAACGTGGAGACCCTGCCTCCGCAGCCTCTCTCGCCCTACGCGCTCCAGAAAGTGACGGGGGAGCAGTACTGCAAGCTCTTCACGGAGCTCTACGGCCTGGAGACCGTCGCGCTCCGTTACTTCAACGTCTACGGCCCCCGGCAGAATCCGGCGAGCGACTACGCAGCAGTCATTCCCAAGTTCGTGAGCGCGAGCCTCGGGGGGCGCGCCGCCCAGATCTACGGCGATGGTGAACAGACGCGGGATTTCATCTACGTGGCTGATGTAGCACGAGCGAACTTGTTGGCTGCCGATTCCGAGGCCGCCATCGGCAAGGTGATGAACATTGCTGGCGGTGGGCGCATCAGCTTGAACCAGCTGCTCGAACACATCCGGGAACTATGCGGTGGCGGCCTTCCGCCTGTCGTTCATCCGGCGCGGCAGGGAGACATCCGGAATAGCCAGGCGGATGTCGGGCTTGCCCGTGAGCTGCTCGGCTTCGAAGTCCAGACACCCATCGAGACTGGCTTGGGACATACCATCGACCACTTCCGTAAGGTCGACGCCGAAGGGGAACTGAAATGAATGTTTGCGTGATCGGGACCGGTTACGTGGGTCTGGTGACGGGCGCATGCTTCGCGGAGTTCGGTGTGAAGGTGACCTGCGCCGACAAGGACGAGAACAAGATCGAGATGCTCGAGCGGGGCGAGATTCCCATCTACGAGCCTGGCCTCGATGACCTCGTCGAGCGCAATGTGCGTGAGGGCCGCCTGTCGTTTACGACGGATACCGCCAGCGCGATCCGCTCGTCCCTGGTGATCTTCATCGCGGTGGGAACGCCCCCGCGCGAGGATGGCAGCACCGATCTCAGCTACGTGGATGGCGTGGCCCGAGAGATCGGGAAGGCGATGAACGGCTACAAGCTGGTCGTGACCAAGAGCACCGTGCCGGTCGGTACCTCCTATCGGGTGCGTGACCTGATTCAGGCGGAGATCGACGGGGCGGGAGGCGAGGTCGATTTCTCGGTGGCTTCCAACCCGGAGTTCCTCCGCGAGGGCGCTGCGATCCGCGATTTCATGGGCCCGGATCGGATCGTGATCGGCGCGGACGACGAGGCCGCAATGGCGATCATGAAAGATCTCTACCGGCCGCTCTTCTTGAACGAAACACCCTTCGTCATGACGAACATCGCGACGGCCGAGCTGACGAAATATGCCGCCAATGCGTTCCTCGCCACGAAGGTCTCGTTCATCAACGAGTTCGCAAATCTCTGCGAGGAGATTGGCGGGGATATCCAGGGCCTGGCCCGGGGCATCGGCCTCGATGGGCGGATCGGAAAGAAGTTCCTGCACGCAGGCCCCGGGTTCGGTGGCTCGTGCTTCCCGAAGGACACCCGCTCGGCGGCCTTCTTCGCGAGGGAGAAAGGCCAGAACCTCGAGGTCGTGGAAGCGGTGATCCGCGCGAACGATCGCCAGCGCGAGCGCATGGTGGAGAAGATTCGCGTGGCCGTGGGTGGGGATCTCTCGGGCAAGACGATCGGCATGCTCGGTCTCTCCTTCAAGCCGGAGACCGACGACATGCGCGACGCACCGGCGATCGAGATCGCCAACGGCCTGGCCGCTGGAGGCGCTGTGGTTCGTGCCTTCGATCCCGTGGCGATGCGCGAGGCGGCGAAGGTGCTGCCCGACCTGACGTATTGCAAGGATGCCTACGAGGCATGCGAGGATGCCGACGTCGTCGTGATCGTGACCGAGTGGAACCAGTTCCGGATGCTTGATCTCGGGCGCGTGCGTCAAAAGCTCCGGCGCCCGGTGGTCGTGGATCTGCGTAACGTCTACGAACCGAAGCCGATGCAAGAGGCCGGCTTCGAGTATCACAGCGTCGGACGATGAGCCGCGCACAGGGGGAGGTCCACGCCGTCGTTCTGGCAGGCGGGGCCGGGACGCGTTTCTGGCCGCTTTCTCGCAAGACCTGGCCGAAGCCGCTGCTGAAGGTCGGCAGCGAGCGCACGCTGCTCGAAGAAACCCTGGCCCGGGCTTCCCGCTATGCAGACCGAACCTGGCTGATCTGTGGCAGGGATCATGCCCTGCCGATGCGGAAGGCTGCCGGTCTTCCATCCAGCCAGGTCATGGTCGAGCCGCAGATGCGCAATACCGCCGCCGCCATTGCCTGGGCGGCCCACCGGATCACGCGTTCGTCGCCGGACGCCGTGATGACCGTGCTGTCGGCCGACCACCGCATCCCCGATGGGCGGGCCTTTGCCGCCGCGATGAAACGGGCCGCTCGCGCCGCCGCCCGAGAGGAGGTGTTGGTGACCCTGGGCGTGAGGCCGACACGCCCCGAAACCGGCTACGGCTACATCCGCCTCGGTCGGGAAGTGGGCCCGGCGCACAAGGGTCTGCACCGGGTCGCCAGGTTCGTTGAGAAGCCGGATCTTCGTCGGGCCCGGCGCTGGCTCGCCGGAGGCCAGCATCTCTGGAATGCCGGGATCTTCGCCTGGCGTGCCCGTGTCTTCCTCGAGGAGCTCGAGGCCACGGCTCCGGCCATCGCCCGAGCGCTGGCTCCCCTCGGGACGTCTCCGCTGCGGGGTTCAGCGGCGGCTCGGGCCGTCGAGCGGGCCTACCGCCGGGTTCCGCCCGAGCCGGTGGACAAGGCCGTGCTGGAACGCAGCGGCAGGGTCTGGTGTCTTCCCGTTGGCTTCCGCTGGAGTGATGTCGGCACTTGGCAGTCCCTCGCCGAAGAAGTGGGCGTTGACAAGAATGTGACGAAGGTCATAGATGGAGAGGCGTATCTTTGCGATTCGAAAGGGAATCTTGTACGCGCGGGGGATCGTCCGGTGGTCCTGCTGGGAGTTTCTGGCCTCGCAGTGATCGACGCCGGGGATGCCCTGCTCGTGGCGGATCTCGAGCGCAGTAGCGACGTTCGGAAAGTAGCTTCGCTGTTGAGCGAGGCGGGCCGGAGCGATCTCCTCTAGCGAGGCCGTTCGACCGAGAGGATCAGATAGATGTCGAATCCGAATACTCCCAGCCCGCTCCCCCAAGGGACGCTCGAAACCCTCCGGTCGATTCCGTTGTTCTCCCACGTTGCCGATGGAGACTTGGAGCAGATCGCCTCCCACTTGATCGAGCGCCGCTACCCGCGGAATACGACGATCGTCGAAGAGGGCCTCCCCGGGGATTACATGTACATCCTGCGCGAGGGCAGGGTGAAGGTGACCAAGCTCTCCGAGGATGGCCGTGAGAAGATTCTCGATTTCCTCGACGCCGGCTCGTTCGTCGGAGAAATGGCTCTATTGGAGCGGGCCCCACGCTCGGCGTCGGTGAAAACCCTGACCCCCGTACGCGTGCTCGCGCTCTCGCGAGGCGATTTCATGGGCCTGATCCGAAAGAGCTCGGACCTCGCCCTGGCGGTCATCCAGGAGCTTTCCCGCCGGCTCCGCACCGTCAACGATCAGGCGAGTGCGCTCTCCTTCCAGCGGGTCAAGGACCGCACGAAGGGCCTGCTGGAGCGCCTGGCAAAGGATCCCCACGGCGACGGCTCACGCCTCAGTACGCCGACCCTCACCCACCAGCAGATTGCCGACATGATCGGCACCTCCCGGGAGACCGTGACCCGCGTGGTCAAGGAGCTGAAGAGCAACGGCTGGCTCGAGCAGGAAGGCAAGCGCTACCTCGTCCCGCCCAGCTGAGAGAAGACAACCGGCGGGGCCGGAATTAAGTCAACCGGCGGGGACGGGGGGGATGTCCCGTCCGCTGTTGATCTTCTCTGAGCGGCGGCTCCGGTTTGAATCCTAGGCGACGCGCTTTGCAGTCGCCTCTTCGCTGGTTTCGGACACGGTGAGAGCTCGGACGAGCTTCTCGATGTCGCGCCACCCT
>JAAETT010000191.1 GCA_024228115.1 bacterium | reverse complement strand
CAGCGTCCACCCTCAGGCTGGGGTCTCCGAACTCACGCCCCGGCTTTGGAAAGAGAACTTCGCCGACTCACCTCTCGGCCCGCTCACAGGCTGAGATCCCGCGATACGGACCGCAACCACGTCCGAGGTTGGCCGCTTACCCCGCAAGATGCCCGACACCGCAGCAGGAACGTCGGCGGTCGCGGGAAAGACGGTATCTGCCAGTCCTCGCACTCGCGTGGCGATCTCGAGTTCGGTCGAGTGACGCTCCGCACGAACGATCTCGGAGGTCGAGGAGCCGTCTCGCTGCTTCAACCGGAGCTCGCGCAGCTCCCTTGGCGCGCTCACGAACACCAGCGCATATGCTGAGGGACGAAAGAACTGAGGAAGCGCTTCGGCGATGTGCTGGTGCCTAATCCCTTCAATGATCAGACCCGACGCCCCATCCCATCCGCTCGCTGAAACTACGCGGTGAATGAATTCATCTGCTGATAGCGTCTGGATGAGATCTTCGCCCACTGCTTGGAGATTGTCGCGTGTATGCTCAAATCCAGATTCGGTGGCAACGTCCCTGACGTACTCGCCGAAGCTTCCCACCTTCCAGTCCAACGCCTCGGCAAGCCCTCTAGCGATGCTCGACTTCCCGGCGCCGATTTGACCGGCTAGGCCGATGACCTGGCAGCGTAAGTTGGTCATCCGTGGTTGAGTCCAATGGGAGTACGACCCACCCGCGCCGGTCGCGCTTCGCGCAGGAAAGGGGTGGTAGCGGAATGACGGAGTCGATGTGCATGAGAGTCGCGTAGCATGCGTGCTCGCGCGCTTTCCAAAATTCCGGTGTCTCTGCGCAGAGCCCGCGCCCGTAGTCGGCCCTGATCTGGGCACGAGTTGAGCGATCTAGTTCGAAGAACTCGACGTCTGATACGGTGCACAAGCCCACGATCGGGCCCGAGGAACGCTTCAAAACCAAGCAATCTCCGGGTGAGATCGCACCATACGGCGCAACCCGATTCACCGAGAACCGAGATTCGATCGTCTTCTTTCCAGCAAGAATCCACTCGAGGTACGGCTCCGTAAGTACAGCCAGATGAATGGAATTGTGATCTTCGGTGTCACCAAGAAAAGCCCGGGGCATCTCAACGCCGGTTTCTGCAAGTGCCTCCCGTACATCTGTTTCGAGCTGCGCCTGCCAAGTCTCCATCACCGCGGCCCCCTCCGCAGTCTATATACTCGGCGCGTTCCAAGTTCACAATCGTCTCTAGCTGGTTTTGCAGGCGTTTCAGCGATTCGTATTCGGAATCGGTCAGCGCTCGGCTGACGACCTCAGCACACAGGTCACCCGCGCCAAGGCCTTGGTTCATCTCCTCGATCACCGAAGACACCACGCTCGGCCCATCCGACGCGAAGACACGGTTGCCGGAAGTCCAGACTGCGACCTGCTCTCGGACGGAGTCGCGGCGGCTCACCGTTTCAAGAACGTCGTTGTCAACAAGGCTACGCAGCTCTGGGGCGAACCAGTCGCATGGAGCAGTGCGCACCTTGATACGTACTCCGCCGAGCTCATGATCCGTCCACATCGTAGGGGATGGATCCGGTGGGCGTGATGCGGCGCACGCCGTAACTTTTTGGAACACGCTGAGATCCCCACGACGCCAATCGGACGGGTAGCAGGGTGAGCCCGAAGCGCGAAACGCAAGCGCTTCAAAAGGCGGGGTGTGATAGGGCAAGGCACCATCGACGATGCTCACGCGCTCAAGCCCAAAACTTCGCGCTTCCCGAACGAGATCGACGGCGTCTTGCTTGGCGGACGGGCGCGAGCCTACTGGGGGGCCACTCGCCGCTACGAAGCCACCCACCCGGAGCGCCGTCGACGCGGCCCAGAGAAATGCGCGCTGATCGGCGGGATACCATGGGGGGTCAACTATCGCGATAGCGGCTTCCAAAGCAGGAATCGGCGCCAAGAAGAGGTCATCAACAACTACCTTCGCATTGCTCGGAAATGGGGCTAGATCGTGAGAGCCATTTCGATCGAAGAGATAGACGGGACGCCCGAGTTCGGCGATCCGCGGAAAGAGGGTCGGACAACCGAAGAGCGCGACGGTCTCTCGCGGTCCCGCTCGATCAAGGACTTCTGATTGAAGCACTTCCAACGCCTCTGGTGCAAACCGCCAGTCGTAGTCAAGGGGGTGCGGGACCCGACCGTCGTGCGGACCGAATATCAATCCGGTCGAAGCGGGCTGATATCTCAAGGGCATGGGAACGGCGGCGCCCAGTCTTCGCAGGCTAGCGGCGACTTGGGGTGGGGAAACACCAGGGACGTTCCGAAGGAGGGTCTTCAGATTCAAAGCGCCGTTGCCAATCGCGCGTTCGACCCAAGTGTCGATCCGCCGATCGAAAGGATCGTCACCCATGGGAGCACGATCCAATCGGGACTTCACAGATATCCCTCTCGCGGAGGCGAGCCGGAAAACGATCCGCAACAACCCTCGTCCAAGCCAACAGAACCGCCCGCTGATGTTTCATCGCAACGCGTCGCGACTCGTTGAGTCGCTCCAACGCTGGCGTGAAGGACTGCACCTCAAGAGGAACGGTCCTGAGTGGGAGGTTCTCGGGGATGTCCCGTCCGCTGTTGATCTTCTCTGAGCGGCGGCTCCGGTTTGAATCCTAGGCGACGCGCTTTGCAGTCGCCTCTTCGCTGGTTTCGGACACGGTGAGAGCTCGGACGAGCTTCTCGATGTCGCGCCACCCT
>JAAETT010000190.1 GCA_024228115.1 bacterium | reverse complement strand
GGGTGGCGCGACATCGAGAAGCTCGTCCGAGCTCTCACCGTGTCCGAAACCAGCGAAGAGGCGACTGCAAAGCGCGTCGCCTAGGATTCAAACCGGAGCCGCCGCTCAGAGAAGATCAACAGCGGACGGGACATCCCCTCCAGACTCGGAGGAAACGCTACGAACGTCTGGCATCTCGACGAGTTCGATTGGCTGAGCCAGCTTTCGGAAGAGGACCGCGCCCAGCTGGAGGAGCGCGCTCGCGTCGAGACCTTTTCCGCCGGGGAGACCGTATTTCGGCCCAGCACCGAGCCCCGTTCGGTCTACCTGCTTCAGTCCGGGCGGGTTCGTATCTTTCGCATCGCCTCACACGGCGCCGAGACGACCTTCGGCTACGTGCTGGCCGGCGAAGTCTTCGGAGAGCTGGCGGTGGTCACCGGCCATGAACGCGAGAGCCATGCGGAAGCCGTCGAGGAATCGATCGTCTGGAAGCTGCCGATCGACGTCTTCCGCAATCTTCTCGGGTCACGACTGGACGTGGCAGCCGAGGTGGTGCGACAGGTGGGCAGCCGCATGAAGGATATCGAGCGTCGGGTGGAGGGTCTGGTCTTCGACGATGCCGCGAAGCGCCTCGGCCGGATCCTGCTGGAGCTGGCCGATCATTTTGGCGGCGTGCACGAGGACGGAATCCACATCGAGAGTGCCTTTACCCAGACCGAGCTGGCCAACCTGGTGGGTTGCAGCCGCCAGACCGTGAATCAATCGCTCGGTGAGCTGACCGAACGCCGCCTCGCGCGGATCGAAAAGCGCCGAATCGTGCTGCCCGAGCCCGAGCGGCTTCGCGCGGAGGTTGCCGCGGGGAGTTCACCCGAGCCCGACTGAGGCCGACGGCCTGGCCTTGACTATTGATCGAGCGCTGCGTGTGCCGCGGCCAACCTCGCGATCGGCACGCGGAAGGGCGAGCACGAGACGTAGTCGAGACCGAGCCGATGACAGAGCGCGATGCTCTCCGGGTCACCGCCATGCTCGCCGCAGATCCCCAGCCCGAGATCCGGCCGGACGGCGCGGCCTCTCTCGACTGCGATCTCGATCAACCGCCCGACGCCCTCCGCATCGATCGTGGCGAAGGGATTGCGCGGCAGGATCCCACTGCGGATATAGGCCATCAAGAAGCCGGCCTCGGCATCGTCGCGGGAGATGCCGCAGGTCGTCTGGGTGAGATCGTTCGTCCCGAACGAAAAGAACTGTGCACGGCCGGCCAGCTCGTCTGCGGTCAATGCGGCGCGCGGCACCTCGATCATCGTCCCAAACTTGTACGGGATCTGCAGACCCTGCTCCTCCATGACGGTACTTGCTTCTTCCTCGAGGGCCTCCTGCTGTACCTCGAGTTCACGAATGTGGTGCGTGAGCGGGATCATGATCTCGGGCTCGATCGCGACGCCCTCACGGGTCACCAGGCAGGCCGCCTCGAAGACCGCCCGCACCTGCATCCGGGTCAACTCCGGAATCTGGATGCCGAGCCGCACGCCACGGGTACCCAGCATCGGATTGGCCTCGCGCAATGCCTCCACCCGTTCGAGGAAGTCCTGCTTGGTGCGGATCTCCTCGAGGGCGTGATCGATCTCGCTCATCGTGTGGTGGTGCTGGAGCTGGACCTTCAGGTCGGCCAGATCCTGGATGAGCTCGTCGTAGGCGGGCAGGAATTCGTGGAGTGGCGGGTCGAGCAGCCGGATGACGACGGGCAGACCGCTCATCGCCCGGAAGAGACCGGCGAAGTCCTCGCGCTGCATGGGCAGCAGCTCACCGATGGCATCACATCGCTCGCTCGCGGTCTTCGCGAGGATCATCCGCTGCACAATCGGCAAGCGACTCGTCTCGAAGAACATGTGCTCCGTGCGGCACAAACCGATGCCCGCCGCACCATACTCCCTCGCTCGTTTCGCATCCTGCGGGTAGTCGGCATTCGCGCGCACTCCCAATCGGCGAAACTCGTCGGCCCACTCCAAGATCTTCAGCAGGAAGGGATTCTTGAGATCAGGAACGACGGTGGACAGCTCGCCCCCGTAGATGTGGCCGTTGGTTCCATCGATGGACAACCAATCGCCCTCGCGAATGACCAGATCGCCCGCGCGCAACTCACGCTCCTCCAACTCGAGCACGAGATCCTCCGCCCCAACCACCGCCGGCTTTCCGAACTGCCGGGCGACGAGCGCGGCGTGGCTGGTGCGTCCACCTTTCAGGGTCACGATCCCCTTGGAGGCCAGCATCCCGTGCACATCGTCGGGCTTGGTCTCGGGACGAACCATGATGACGTCCCGGCCGTCCGCAGCCCAACGCTCCGCCGTGTCGGCGTCGAAAGCCACCACGCCGACGGCCGCTCCCGGAGAGACGTTCAGCCCGTCGGCGATCGGCTTGCTCTCACGCTGCGCCGCCGGATCGAGCTGGGGATGCAAGAAGAAGTCGACCTGCTCAGGCTTCACCCTGCGCACGGCCTCTTCCCGCGAGATGAGACCTTCCCCAGCCATGTCGGCTGCGATGCGCACCTCGGCCTGGGCGGTACGCTTGCCGTCGCGGGTCTGCAGCAGCCAGAGCTTCCCGCGTTCGACGGTGAACTCCATGTCCTGCATGTTGCAGTAGTGCGCCTCGAGCTTGCGGGCGATCGCCGCGAACTCCGCGTAGATGTCGGGCATCACCGTCTCCAGCTCCTCGAGAGGCTGGGTCTTGCGAATCCCTGCCACGACGTCCTCCCCCTGTGCGTTGACCAGGAAGTCACCCTCGAGCTCCGGCTCGCCGGTCGACGCATTGCGCGACATCGAGACTCCAGTTGCGCAATCGTCGCCCATGTTGCCGAAGACCATCGCCTGGACGTTCACAGCCGTACCGAGATCGTGCGGAATGCGTGCGGCATTCCGGTAGTCGATCGCACGCTTGCCGTTCCACGATTTGAAGACGGCCTCGGTCGCGAGGCGTAGCTGTTCAAACGGGTCCTCGGGGAACCCGGAACCCGAATCTGTGCGAACGATCTCCCGGAAACGCTCCGTCACGGCCTTCCAGTCTTCGGCCAGGAGTTGTGCATCCTCGACAACGCCCCGCTGCTCCCTTGCCCGGGTGATCACGGATTCGAAAAGCTCGTCGGGAACACCTTGGACCACGTTGCCGAACATCTGGACGAGGCGCCGATACGAATCGTAGACAAAGCGCGCATCCCCGGTGAGATGAACCATGCCCTCGGCCACCTCGTCGTTGAGGCCGACGTTGAGAATCGTGTCCATCATGCCAGGCATCGAGAACTTGGCACCCGATCGGCACGAAACGAGGAGTGGCCTCTCCGGGTCACCCAGCCGACGCGCGGCCATGCTCTCGATCTCGGAGATCGCCTGGAGCGCTTCCTCCCACATGTCGTCCGGAAAGCCCTCGCCCGCCGCAAGGAAGGCATTGCAACCCTCCGTGCTGACCGTGAAACCTGGCGGCACGGGAATGCCGAGGCGGGTCATCTCTGCGAGGTTGGCCCCCTTCCCACCTAGCATGCCACGCACCTTCTCCCGGTCATTGCCGATTCGACTCTCGAGCTCATCGAGCTCGTTGAAGAGAAAGACGTAGGACCGTTCGTGATTCGCCATCGCTCTATTCCTCTCGCATTCGACCCGGGACACATGCCCCCTCGGCATGCGCACGACTCCAGGCGCGAACGATAGGTCATTGGTCCCCGGTTTAGCCTGAACTATGCACGAAAGTTGGCTGAGAACCTGGCTTTCCACGGTTTCGGCGTGCCGCGCGGCGATTGACGCTGACGGATTTCGTTTTGGGTGGTCGATGCCCATTCCGTGGCGAGAATTTGGGGCGTGCCTCGGC
>JAAETT010000189.1 GCA_024228115.1 bacterium | reverse complement strand
TAATCTAACTAAATTTATTAAACTGCATTATAATTTTACCTTATTTTCAGCAATTAATTCATTAATTCCTATCTTGCTACATCTTTTTACCTTTCTTTTATTAAAGTAAGTGATGGACAGAGTGTATTTAGATTGTTAACAATTTATTCATTATTATATTATTATTTGTTTTATTATTTCTAATATCTTCTTTATTACTAAGATGTTCTAATTTATGTATTACTAATTATAATACAATACAAACTATGAAAAGAATATAAGGGATAAACGATCAATAGTTAAAGTTGTTCATTTTCAATATTAATTTAATTATTAACCAAATCTATCTTCCATTAGCTGAATTAGTAATTCCATATCATTTCAGTAGGTTTATCATTAGCTTTAATTATCTTTTATACACTCTCTCTTTTATTTACTTTTCTTTTATACACTCTTTACATCTTTCATCTCAAAATCAAAGAAATAATTGAAGAATAGAAAATTAAATATTAAATATAAATAATGGAGAATAGAGAATAACGTTTTTATTAATATGCATTGCAT
>JAAETT010000188.1 GCA_024228115.1 bacterium | reverse complement strand
GGTTGGCGTACCTTTCAACAGGCCCTTGAGCCTCTTCTTGTCCAGGGTCATCTCTTCCTGGATGTTGATCTTCCCGGCCAACGAGGCCAGGTCCGTTTCATCGACAGTGCCCTCAGATACCAGGATCTGGCACTGAGGTGGGCGAGTCTGACCCCAACGGTCGACACGCTTCATCACTTGCTGGTTGGCTGACGGTCGGCGGCTAGGCCGAGCCAACACCACCAGATCGGCAGCTGTCAGGGTGATGCTGTCACCCCCGGCGTCAGTGACGAGGATGACTGCCAGCTCTCCACGCTGGAACATAGCGACAGTGGCGTCACGCTGGTCACCAGGGGTGTCGCCTGTAATCGTTCCTACACGGAACCCCTCGTGGCGTAGCCCATCGGCGTACATCTGCACCTCCTTGGAAGAGTAGGCGTAGATCACGAAGGGGTCCCCAGCTCTGTCAGTAGCCAGGTCCCGTAGGTACTCGAACTTGTTGGAGTTCCTCCACTGCAAGCCCGTGACCCGGTGGTCCTCGCTAACTATTGGCACCCCAGCTGCGATGTACTTCAAGACGGCGTAGTTCGGGAGGTTCCCCTGTGAGATCAGGAGCTTCTTACCGTCCTCCTGGTCGATGAGGGCTAGTGAGTCCTTGACGATCTGGTTGTACGCCTTGGTTTGTGGGCCAGTCATGGGGAGCGTGATGACCTGGGGAGGTAGGGCATCGGGGATGTCCTTACCGTGGGTCTCCTTCAGCCGGCGCAGCATCCAGGGCCGGATC
>JAAETT010000187.1 GCA_024228115.1 bacterium | reverse complement strand
GATCCGCCGGAATCCGGTCTTCCAGCGCTACGTAGCTGAACATCGAACCCTGCTCTCGATCGCTTCCCCGCATTCCCTCTACCCCCGCCTCTTTTCTACCATTTGAAGGAGTGAAGCACGGGTTTTTTCAGCACCCTGTTAAGAGGATCTACGAGCCACGGTTGCTTGTTAGGCAGCGTAGCTAGAACGTGTGCCACGGGATCTGGTAGCCATCGCCAATGCAAGCAGTGCCCCCGGAGGCACCGCAATACTCCAAGCAACCGAAGAGGAGTCTCTGCTTTTCGAGTTCGCGGTCAACTTCGCAATGCGTCTGTGTCGTCGATAGGGCGGGATCACCACAGGGTGGTCCGAGGTACCGGTCGGGAACGGCGCAGCAATCGTGGAGTAAAGGGTCTTCACAAGCGACAGCGATAATTTCGGCAATCTTCTCGTCGGCTGATTTCCGCGAGGCCGAATTCTCTGATCCAGCCAGACAACCGAGTACGGCGATACAAGATGCGCTGGCCAAGGCGAGGGCGGGGTATCTGCTACGTCGACCCAACACGCTGCCTAACTAGTATTCGACAACCGGACGGGTTGCCCGGTTCAGCCGACTATACACCACTTTGCGCGATGCAATTTCGAAGGAGTGAAGCAATTCCGCAAGCTTACGGCCTTCCGCATCTTGTCCAGCCGCACGATATCCGGCCGCAGGATATCGTGCGGCTGGACAAGATGCGGAAGGGGATCGGGGGTCAGAGTTTGTCGATGGGGCTCTGGACGCCCAGGGGGCCGCGGTCGAGGACGTGGGTGTAGATCATCGTTGTTCGGACGTCTTTGTGGCCGAGGAGCACCTGGACGGTTCGGATGTCGGAGCCGTCCTCTAGCAGATGAGTTGCGAAGGAGTGCCGAAAGGTGTGCGGGGAGACGCGCTTGCCCAGGTGGGCGCGCGCGGCAGCGCGGTGAACGGCGCGTTGCGGGCCCGTTTCCGTGAGGTGGTGCCGGCGAACGATCCCTGAGCGTGGATCACGGGAAAGCTGCGCGGCGGGGAAGACCCAATGCCAGCCCCACTCGGCCCCTGCGTTGGGGTACTTTCGTTCGAGTGCACTCGGAAGGGCGACTCCCGGGGTCCCGGATCGACGGTCGCGCTCGAAGATGTCTCGTACGCGTGCCAAGTGCTGGGTGAGGGGTTCTTCGAGGGAGGATGGCAGAAGAGTCGCGCGATCACGATTCCCCTTGCCTTCTCTCACGATGAGCTGGCGGCGCGGAACGTCGAGATCCTTGACACGCAGTTTCAAGCATTCGAGCAGCCGCACACCAGATCCGTACAGGAGCCCGCCGATCAGGGCGTGTTCACCCCGTAGCAGAGAGAGGACGGCGCGCACTTCATCGCGGGTCATGACCACCGGCAGGCGCCTGGGTGCTCGCGCTCGAACCGCGCTGCCGAGCCCTTCGAGCTGACGCCCGAGGACTTCCCGGTAGAGGAACAGGAGGGCCGCGAGTGCTTGATTTTGCGTGGACGCCGCTACGTGGCGATCGACGGCGAGGTGAGACAGGAACTCGATGACCTCGACGGAACCCATGTCATTCGGATGTCGGACATGATGGTAGAAGATGAATCGCCGGATCCAGGCGATGTAGGCCTGTTCGGTTCGCAGAGCGTAGTGGCGGACACGGAGCGCAGTTCTTACGCGGTCGAGCAGCTTGGGGGGCGTTGCAGATCGAGGCTGGTTCACCGGGTGTCTCTCGGGACCCGGGGTACCGGCAGCGTAGCTCTCCATTGAGGCGCGCGGGGGGTGAACCGTTGGCCTCGCCGCCTGGTGGAGGCATTGCCTCAACCAGCAGGTTCGAGCGCCTCCGCGGCTTTCTCCAGCTCTTCGAGTCCCTCCGCGAAGAGTTCCTTGAACTTCCATACGTCGGGGACGAGTTCGCGACAGGCGATCACACCGAAGTCGAGGTGGTCGCGGTAGCTGATGACCGTGATGTTGAACCCCTGGCCTTCGGCGACGACGGAGACCGGATAGTAGGTGAGCATTTCGGCGCCCCCGCAATAGAGGGATTCTCGCGGCCCGGGAACGTTCGAAATCGTCACGTTGAACGGTGGGTTCATGCGATCGAGGATCTTGGTGCGCGCGGCGATTCGGGCTGCTTGGCCCAGAAGCAGCGGGGCGGGCACCTCGGTCCAGTCGGTGAGCATCGTTGCGGGGACGGCCTGCTGCATTCGCTTGGACCGCGCCATCGCATGATGGATCCGCTGGACGCGCTCGATCGGATCGGCCTCGTCCGTGGCGAGTTCGCCCAGGATGCTGGTCACCCGGTTGGCGTATTCGTTCGTCTCCGTCTCACTGCGCACGGAGACGGGAACCATCGCCACAAGCGGGTCGTCGGGGAGTTCACCCCGATCCATCAGGTAGTTTCGCAGCGCTGAAGCCGAGACCGCCATCACGACGTCGTTCAACGTCACGCCGAGAGCGCGTTTCAGCGCCTTCACGCGCGGGAGCGACATGGAGAAGAAGCTGAAGCGTCGGTGGGAGGTGATCGAGCGATTGAAGGACGTGCGAGGCGCAGGGGTCTGGGGGATGCGGTCGGCGTCCACCTCGTCCCCTTTCGGGATCAGCCAGCCGCCCGCGAGCGGAATCTTGTCGAGCCCGAGTGTGCGAGCGGCCGCACCGAGGGCCTCGTTGCTCTCCCACAAACCGCGGGCCGTCCGGTAGCTGGTTCGCGCGAGCCGTCCTGGTTGGGAGATCAACCCCATCATGCCCCGGGCCATCATTTCGCCGGTTCCCGGAATCGTGTCGGCCTTCCAGGGCTCGTCGGGTGCCGGCACGACATCGCCGGCAGGATCGCGATCGAGCAGTACCTGGCTCATCTGGGCACCGGAAACCCCATCGATCGTGCAGTGATGGATCTTCGTGTAGAGGGCGACGCGATCGTCGGCGAGGCCCTCGATCACATAGGCCTCCCACAAGGGCTTCGAGCGGTCGAGGGCTCGGGCGTGGATGCGCGATACGAGTTCGGAGATCTGCTGATCGTCGCCCGGCGGCGGCACGGCGATATGTCGGAGGTGAAAGTCGAGGTCGAAATCCGGATCTTCGATCCAGAACGGACGGTCGAGTTCGAGGGGCACCTCCACCAGGCGTCGACGGTAGGGGCCGAGCAGGTGGAGTCGATCTTCCAGCGTGGCGCGAAGCGCGTCCTTGAAGCTGCGTCCGCCGAGTCCGCTGATATCGAAGAAGCTGAGGGAGCCGACGTGGCCGAGCATCCCGCCCACTTCCGTCACCAGGAAACTGTTGTCGAGACCGGAGAGTTGCTGCATGGGATGCCCCCTTCATGGGAGTTTGATGCGATGGATCGGAGGTCGGTGCGATGGTGCCACGCTGGGCGCGGCCAGACCAGAACGACCGGGTCGGCCCCGGAAATCCTGGTGGGGGCTGTCTCTTGGGGCTACGCGCGCCTCGCGTTGCGAACCTGCCGGTCCGTTCGGTGGTCCATCAGGTCGAAGACCCCGGTCAGGAGCTTCACGCCCAGCCACATCAGGGGCTCCGGAAGCCCGGGCGGCTCCCGGCGCAGCAGGGCTTCCGCGGCGGGATGCGCCCGCCCCGCGATCTGCTCTGCCAGGAGCGGGCCCATCAGCGTAGCCTGGGCAACGCCGTGACCCGCATAACCAAGGCCGTAGTGGATGTTGCGGTGAGAACCGGTGGTGCCGAGGGCGGGCAGGAAATCCAGGTTCAGGCCGATCCAGCCGCCCCAGAAGTGGCGAATGGGGAGCGCGCCCAGCTGGGGGAAGCGTTCGCGCATGGCGTCTTCGATCGTGCGGAACATGGCCGGCTGATAGCCGTCGGCAAGGCCGCGCCCCCAGGCATAACGGATCGTCTTGGAGCCACCGACGATCGTTCCGGCCTTCGTGAAGTGGTAGCTCTCGAGGGTCTCGTGGGAGGTGTAGATGCCTTCGCGCCCGGCCCAGCCGAGGGCTTCGCGCTGCACCGGGTCGAGCGGCGCGGTTTCGAAGAGCGAAACCCGGAGGGGTGTGACGAGGCGCTTCTTCAATCCCGTCGAGGGCGTATAGGCGTTGGTGGCGAGCACCGCGTGGTCGGCCACGATCTCGCCGTCGCCGGAGTAGGCGGTGAGCGGCGCGCCGTGCACGAGCTCACGCAACGGTGAGCGCTCGTACAGTCGAACACCCGCAGCGAGAGCCGCTCGGCGCAAGCCCATCACATAGCGGCCCGGGTGAAAGGTACCACCGCACTCTTCCAACACACCGCAGCAAAAGACGTCCGGCAGGCCGCGCTCGTTCATTTCGCTCTCGGGCAGGTACCGGACGTGGGCACCGAGTTCGCGGGCGGTGTCGGCAGCTCTTTCGAGGCGGGGCCCATGCTTCGGATGCACGCCCGCCATGATGTTCCCGGACGCTGCGTAGTCGCAATCGATGCCGTGCTTGCGAATCGTCTCTTCGGTGAAGCGGACGGCATCATCGGCAAAACGCACGAGGCGCGAAGCCCGCTCACGGCCGAACAGGCGCAGCAGGGTGGGGATGTCCTTTCCGATCGTCGGAGTGAGGTGGCCGGCGTTGCGTCCGCTGGCGCCCGAACCCGCGAACTCCTGCTCGAGAACGGCCACCGAAGCCCCCTGCTCGCGGAGCGCCAGTGCAGTGGAGAGCCCCGTGTATCCACCTCCGATCACGACCACATCGCAGCGCAGGCTTTCCGAGAGCGGGGATTGCAGGTCCTCAGGCGTTTCCACCCACGGGCTGATCTCCAGATATGGAAACCGCGCTTCGCTCACGGAGAGACTTCGTCTACCGAGGCCACCAGGATGTCGATGATTTCGTCGATTTCCTCGCGGGTCGTGCACAGCGGCGGCGAGAGGGCCGTGCACTCCCACAGGGCCCTCATGATCAAGCCCTTTTCCATCGCGCGGCTTGCGATCGCGGCCGGGAACGCCATGGGCGTTTCGCCGGCTGGCTCCTTCGTTCCAGGCCGGGCCCACTCGATGGCCGTGAACATTCCGATTCCGCGGATCTCGCCCACGAGGGGATGGGTTCCCATGGTGTCCCGTAGACGTCCGAGGAGGTAGCCGCCGACCTCGGCACTGTTCTCGATGAGTCCCTCGCGCTCGAGGATGTCGAGGTTGGCATGGGCGGCGGTGCAACAGGCTGCGTGGTTGTTGTAGGTGAGGCCGACCATGAAAGGCAGGCCTTTGGGTGATTCGTCGCGAAGCGTCTCGTATACCCGGCTGGTGATGCCCGCCGCACCGAGGGGGAGATATCCGCTGGTGATGCCCTTTGCGAAGCTCACCAGATCCGGCTTCGCGTTGAAGGGCTCCATGCCGAACCAGTTCCCGGTGCGACCGAAGCCCGTGATCACCTCGTCGAGGATCAGCAGTACGCCGTGGCGGTCGCAGATCTCGCGGAGCCGGGGGAAATAGTCGTCCGCGGGCGGGATCACACCGCCTGTTCCCATCACGGGTTCGGCGATGATGGCCGCGATCGTCTCGGCGCCTTCCCGTTCGATCGCCTCCTCGATGGCGTCGGCGCAGGCGATCTCGCAGCCGGGAAGCTCCTTGCCCAGTTCGCAGCGGAAGCAGTAGGGAGCCGGCACCTGGATGTGAAGCGGGTCCGGTTCTTCGAAGATGTGATAGGCCGGCAGCCGGGTGGCGCTTCCCGCCGCACGGGTGATCCCATGGTAGGAGTGGGCGCGGGAGAGAATCTTGCGACGGCCGGGCTCGCCTCGTACCGCGTGAAAGAGCCTTGCGATCCGAAAATTCGTTTCGTTGGCATCCGAGCCGCCGCTGGTGAACAGGAAGTGGTCCAGTTCGCTGCCGGCGGGCATGCGTTTCGTCAGCCGTTCGGCCAAACGGATGGCAGGCTCGGTTGCGTAGTCCCAGAAGCCCGGATAGTAGGCGACTTCGTGCATCTGCTTCGCAACGGCGTCGCCGATCTCCGTCCGGCCGTGGCCCACGTTCATGTTCCACAACCCAGACAGGCCATCGATCAGCGAGCGGCCATCCGCGAGACGGATGCGGATGCCCTTGCCTCCGACGACGATCTTCGGGCCCTTCTCCTCGTGGGAGCGGAGCTCGGTGATGGGATGGATCAGATGGGCGCGGTCGAGATCTTCGAGATTCATCGGGTCCTCCAGGGCACCCCGAGATCCTCGCATAGACCCGAAATCGTCGCCCCGTAGCAGGCTTCGATACCGAATATGGATGCAGGAGGGTCGCTGCCCCTATCCTGGCGCGTTGCCCGTGAAGACGAACTCACGCAAGGGGATGCGGAGAGGCGCCGGGCCGAAGTTCTGCTCCAGTTCCTCGGCGAGGGCCTGGATGATCTTCTCTGGCGAAGCGGTCGCCCGCTCGCGGATCTCCAGAATGCCAGGGTTGCCTTCGACGAATCCCCGGGCGACCTCCTCGGAGGACGGCCTTTCAATGGTCGCGTCCACGACATGGGCCTGCATTCTCTCGAAACCCTGAGCTTTGAAGAGCTCGAGGGTGGAGTCCAGAGGACAGGAGCCAAACGGGACCTCGAGAAAGCCAGGCGGTTCCGAGGCGAAGTAGCGCGTGATGGTCTCGTGGGCGATTCCAGCGACCCGATTCACCTCGAGCGAATCCCAGACGTTGCACCCGAGGAAGCCACCGGGGCGAAGGGCGCGAGACATCTCCGACAATCCCTTGGCGATGTCAGGAAAGAACATGATGCCGAACTGACAAACGACTCCGTCGAACGTCTGGTCCTCGAAAGGCAGCGAGAGGGCATCGGCCAATTCGTAGCGCACCCCTGGAAGTGCACCCCGATGCGTCTCCGCGTACTCGAGCATGCCAGGGTTGAGGTCCGTCGCCACGATCTCGACGTTCCCCGGGAGCGCATTGCGGAGAAACTCCGTTCCAATGCCGGTACCGCACGCGACTTCGAGGATGCGCCCATGACCAATTGCATTGGACACGCGCCCGGCCATGTCGGCAGCGGAGAACTCGAAGAGGAGAGGTCCCAGACAAGTGTCATAGACGGCCGGGATCGATCCAGAAAATGAGGCATGGGAGTCGCTCATGCTGGAGTTTGCCGGAGAGGGCATGCCAGGTAGAAACTCAAGGCTTCTTCAGATTGGTTCAAGGTGTCCTCGATTCTGTCTATCGTCGCGCTTGGGCCCAGGCGATGAGCAGGGTGCCTAGGTTCGTTGCAGAAAGACACCGACAACCGCAACAAGCAAGAGGATGCCAATCCCGATCGCGGCCGATTCATGAAGCCTGGGATTCTTGGAGGATCCCATGGAAGCGAGGATCCCTATCGCGATGATGCGAATGCCGTTGACCGGACTGAGAAGCGGCTCGACGCCAAGGACGGCCCGAGAAGTGGCGATCCCCAACAAGCCGAACGCGGCCAGCGCTGCCACCCATCGAATATGTCGGAAGTAGTATTCGCGCAGGTCGAAGGCTTCGCCCGGGGCAATCGGCGGCGAGAGCAGGAATGCGACCAGGACCCAGATCAATCGCGGCAAGACGAGCAGCAGGAACTCGAAGAAATTCGTGAGTTCGTGAACCCTTACATTCCAGATGGCCCACCAGGACTGGGTGACCGCAAGGATCAGGAGGAGCATCCACGCGACATGGACCCAGTAGATCCGAACATGCTCTCGCTCTCGAATGAGACGTCCCAGGCCCGCGAGCACGTCCGCAGCCGCCAGGGCCAACAAGATCGAAAGGAATACTGTGACGTACTCGAAGTGCGACAAGTCGCTGACCTGGCCACCGGGTGGAACGGCGTTCAGCGGCTGTCGGCGACCTGCCAAACGAACGCGAAACGCTGAATCTCGCGGAAGTGTATCATGGGCTGCTGCGCCCGAGTGTCAGTCAGCCGGTCGTTGCGCCGAGAGATGGACGCCGGGCTATGAAGGTTCGTAGCCCTCGACCACGAAAGCTCGGCTGTCTGTCGCTTCTGCGCGGAGCTGTGCGAGTTTCCGATACTCCGGGGACCGATTCCAAGCCTCGAGCCTTTCGATGCTCGGGAACTCGAGAATCACGATCCTTTCCGGTCTCCAGCCCCCTTCCAACGAGGTGATGTGTCCACCTCGAGCCAGGTATCGGCCGCCGTAGCTCTCGATGACAGCGGGTGCCTGCTCGACGTACCTTGCGTACATCGAGGGGTCCTTCACGACAATCTCGAGCACCATGTAGACAGGCATGCTAGTCCAATCCCTTCAGTGGCGTGCAGGTCGACGGCGCGCGGTGAATTCGCCGAGGCTGTTCTCGGGCCAATGCGGAGCCATCCAGACCTCTCGCTACACCCCGGGCTGCTCGCCTCGGATCAAACGCCCCGGCAGCAGGCCCGTGGCTTCGCCGTTTTCGAAGATCACCTCTCCTGAGACGATCGTTGCCCGGTAGCCCTTCGCTCCTTGGTAGAGCCTACGCCCACGTTCGAACCGACGGCGGCGATGCGTCCGTTTTCGATCGCCACGTCCCCGTCGAACGGCTTGCTGCCGGTTCCATTGACGATGGTACCTCCCCTGATGACGAGATCGTGCTGGCTCATGTGTTCTCCTGTGCAGGCGTGGGCCCGCGGGCGTGACGTCGAGCCGTTCAGCCACCCTTTGCAGGGTCAAGGCATTCTTGGGTGAGAACTGAACGAACTGAGTCTATGTTCAATAACAGCTAGTTACGCAGTAAGTTGCGTATCGAAATTGATCGATGCTGCGGTGGCCGAATCCCCGATCTCGCGGTCGTAGCATTCGGCTAGCGTTGGGGGGTGATCGAGCTTCGCCACGGAAACCGGGTCTTTTCCGCACTCACGGAAGGGGAGGGCCCGGCGGTGCTGTGCGTTCACGGCTTTCCCGATCACTTCCAGAGCTTCCGCCACCAGCTGCCCGCACTCGCAGGAGCCGGCTACCGAGCCGTCGCGCCGATGTTGCGTGGCTACGAACCCTCCTCCCAGGGCCGGCGCCACGTGGCGGATTTTCATCCGCTCCGGGTTGCTGGAGATCTCGTCGCATGGGCGCGGGAGCTTGGCGCGGGCGAACCGATCCATCTGGTGGGACACGATTGGGGCGCTGTCGTCACCTATCTGGCCTGTGCGCTCGAGCCCTCTCTCTTCCGAAGCGCCACGATGATCGCCGTTCCTCCCCTGAACGCGGTGCAGGAAGGCATTCGCCGTTACCCGGTCCAGCTTCGCAACTCTTCCTACATGCTCTTCTTCCAGCTGCGCGGCCTGGCGGATCGGGTGGTCCAGCGCCGGGATTTCGCGTTCATCGAGGGCTTGTGGCGCAGTTGGTCGCCCGGTTGGGAATGGGATCCGGAGGACATGGCCGCACTGAAACGCAGCTTTCGGGAGCCCGGCGTGGTGTGGAGTGCACTCGCCTACTACCGGGCCATGTTGAATCCGTTTCTCGCGGATTCCCGGGAAGTCCGCCGGTTGGGCTTCCTGGCTTGCGGTGTGCCCACCCTGGCCATTACCGGGGAGATCGACGGCTGCATGGATACGCGCATCTTCGATTGTGTGGACGCGTCTGCTTTTCCCGAGGGCTATCGGATGGAACGCGTTCAGGGCGCAGGCCATTTCGTACACCAAGAGAAGCCCGACGAGGTGAACCGGTTGATGCTGGAGTGGATCGCCAAGCATTGATGCCATCCGAACCCGGCTCGGGTTCGCTTCCGGGTCCTGTCTTCGATGCACGCGTTCCGGGAAGCCGGCCGGCTGCTGGCCTACACTCCCCCGGCCGATGAAGCCTCTTTGCACGCGATGGACGGGTGATGTCGATCCAGACCTGCCCCTGCCGGAGTACCCGCGCCCCCAGCTACGGCGGAAGCGCTGGACCAATCTGAACGGCCGCTGGAAGCTCGCGATTCAGCCGCGTGAAGCGCCCGCACCGGCCTCTTTCGACCAGGAGGTCCTGGTTCCGTTCCCGATCGGGTCCTTGCTTAGTGGGATCTCGCAACCGGTTGGGCCCGATGAGCGCATCTGGCTTCGGCGCAGCTTCGTGGCTCCAGCGCTCGGCGAGCACGAACGGCTGCGTCTGCATTTCGGTGCCGTCGATTGGGAAGCGGAAGTCTGGTGCAACGGCCAACAGGTCGGGCTGCACCGGGGTGGTTTCGATCCTTTCCATTTCGATATCACCGATGCACTCGCCGACGCCGACGAACAGGAGTTGCAGGTTGCCATCTGGGATCCGACGGATGCGGGGACGCAGCCGCTTGGCAAACAGATCCGGGAGCCCTTTGGGATCCAGTACACGGCGGTTTCCGGAATCTGGCAGACGGTGTGGCTCGAGCCGGTTCCCGACCTGTGCATAGAGCGGGTCGTTGCGGAGACGAAGTTGGACCCCGATGTGGTAACGGTGCGAGTGCGCACATCACGCATCGAGACGGGGTCTCAGGTCGAGATCGTGGTTCGTGCAGCCGCCAAACCCCTCGCGCGGACGATGACTTCCGTCGTGGACGGAGAGGCGAGCGTCGAGCTTCCACTTCCCGGGCTTCGTCGCTGGTCGCCGGAGGATCCGTTCCTTCACGATCTCGAGGTCCATCTGGTACAAGGCGACACACGGATCGATCAGGTGCAGAGCTACTTCGGCGCCCGTGAGGTCGGGACAGGTCGCGATGAGAACGGGTTCTGGCGCTTGCATCTGAACGGAGAGCCGATCTTCCACCTGGGGCCACTCGACCAGGGCTGGTGGCCGGATGGTTTGTACACCGCACCGACGGATGAAGCCTTGGCATTCGACATCGAAGCGACCAGGGAGATGGGCTTCAACACGATCCGCAAGCACGTGAAGGTCGAGCCGGCTCGTTGGTACTGGCACGCGGATCGGCTGGGTGTTCTCGTCTGGCAGGATATGCCCAACTTGCCGTTCGATCTGCGTTGGTTCCTGAGCGAGCTCGGCAAGGGCCAGCGGCCGGAGCAGGTGCCCTTCGATTTCACGCGGCCGGCCGACGTGGCCGCGACCTACCGACGTGAACTCGACGCCATGCTCGATGCGCTCGCCCCGTTCGCATGCATCGTCGTCTGGGTCCCATTCAATGAAGCCTGGGGCCAGCACGACACCGACACGATTCTCGCTCATGTGGCGCGCCGGGATCCGACCCGGCTGGTCGATGGGCCGAGCGGCTGGACGGATTCCGGCACTGGCGCCATCCGCGACTACCACGTCTACAACGCGGAGAAGGATCTGCCTCCTCTCGAACCGGATCGCCCTCTCGTGTACGGCGAGTTCGGCGGGCTGAAGCTGCACGTCGAGGAGCACGTCGTCGTCGAAGCAGGCTGGGGCTACGCAGAAGCCGAGACGCCGGACGCCTTTGCCGAGGCCTATGAAGCGCTGATGGAGGTGATCGGCGGCCTCGTGGAGCGGGGGCTGGCCGGTGCCATCTACACCCAGACGACGGACGTCGAGGGCGAGTTGAATGGCCTCCTCACCTACGACCGCGCCGTCTTCAAGATCCCCCCGCAACGTCTCGCGTCCACGCATCGCCGTATCCTCGGGCGGTGAGGTGGAAATAGGTCTCTGAAGCCGCTTCGCTTCTCGTCGTGGATTGCGGGTCGGGGGGCGGCCAGCGCGGAATGGCTCGGCCGGGGCTTTGGAGGCCCCGCAACACCTGGACGTGGGTTCGCTTACGCGGCTTTCGCCGCTAGCGTGTTGGCGATCACGAGAAACCGTAGAAATCTGATCATCTAGCCGTGGTCGCGCGCGAGTGCTGGTTTCTCGTCAGAACGGCGAATCGGTGTCGGTCGGATCGGTGTCGAGTTCGCGATCGAGAGCCGCGAGGTAGTG
>JAAETT010000186.1 GCA_024228115.1 bacterium | reverse complement strand
AGAACATAAATAAGATCAAAAAATGGGTGTTTTCTCTTTAAATAAACTAAGAACAAAGCACATAAATAAGATCAAAAAATGGGTGTTTTCTCTTTAAATAAACTAAGAACAAAGAACATAAATAAGATCAAAAAATGGGTGTTTTCTCTTTAAATAAACTAAGAACAAAGAAACACCAGAGACAAAACTCGCAGATGCATATTTATTGAAACAGTACGTTTCGAGGAACACTGCCCTCATCATCAGCCTAAACAGAGATAGAACACATCGTTGTTGCACTTACAAAAACAGTCCAAGTCAAAATTTTTGATCTCATGAAAAAGTCAAATCTAATTTTGCAGCTTCTACATGAAATCAGTAAACATAACATCAGTAAACAGTATAACCAGACATCACAGCAACCTGTGGTTAACATCAACAGTATTCTTATATGCCCACAAGTCGTTTAGGTTAATAAAAATTTTAGGGTCATGGTCCCCTCCCACACCTGCATCCATGCGGTGATATTTCCGTGCATTTACAGCATACATGTGTGTGTAGAAGGGGAATAGGTGTTGCGGGGGGGAAACCCCCAAAATCCGGACCTACTGGGCCACACCCCTT
>JAAETT010000185.1 GCA_024228115.1 bacterium | reverse complement strand
GAGAATAGAGAATAACGTTTTTATTAATATGCATTGCATTATATTTGTTAATCATGTTCTGCATTAATAAATTAAATACCTATCATAAATATAAATATAATAATCATATAAACGAAGATAACTAAATAAACTCCTATCAAATAAACATCACAATCTCAACAATCCCTAATATATAGATATACTAAACAATATCACAACCATTATAGACCCACCAATCCCTAAACTAGATAAACTAAAATAATTAATACTAAAAATACGATAATCATATATTCTTCGTGGAATATTTAATAAACCTAAATAATGCATAGGCATAAATATAATATTAGAAGTAAATAATAAATAAATAAATCCTAATAATGAATATTGATTGGCATATAAATTATTCATACTAAAGAAGTTACAATAATTATAATATGCTCCTAAAAAACTATATAATGCACCTAAAGAAAGTACATAATGAAAATGTCCTACTACAAAATATGAATCATGTATAAGAGTATCTATAACACAACTAGCTAATAATAAACCAGTAAATCCTCCAAAACTAAAACTAAATATAAATCCTATTATATAATATAAAGGAGTAATATAAAATATACATCCTGATCATATCGTAGCTCATCAATTTAATATTTTAATTGCTGTAGGAATTGCAATAATAGAAGTTGCTGAAGTAAAATAAGTTCTTGTATCAACATCAAAACCAACTATAAACATATGATGTCCTCAAACTATACAACCTAATATCCCAATTATACCTAATGCCAACAACATAGAATCCCGAGCAAAAATAATACTCTGACTAAACTTAGAAAGAATTTCAGAAATTAATCCAAAACCAGGTAAAATTAATATATATACCTCAGGATGTCCAAAAAATCAAAATAAATGCTGAAATAATAATACATCACCTCCTCTTATAATATCAAAGAAAGACCCATTAAAATGTCTATCAAAAATAACCATCGTAATACATGCTGCAAGTACTGGAAGAGATAAAATTAATAATAAAGATGTAATAAATATTGATCAAGGAAATAAAGGTAAATAAATATAAGCAGATAAAATTGAAAGATTTGATGACTTTAATAAAGTTACAATAAAATTAATAGATCCTAATAAAGAAGATAATCCTATTAGATGAAGACTAAAAAACATCATGTCAATACTATAATAATTAATAAAAGACAATGGAACATAAAATGTTCATCCTGCATTAACACCTCCATCTAAAAATACTGAAATAAATACAATAAAAAACGAATCAATAACTAATCATAAAGAGAGAGCATTTAAACGAGGAAAAATCATATCTGAAGAACATATCATTAAGGGAATCAATAAATTACCAAGTCCTCCTATCAATAAAGGCATAATCATAAAAAATATCATAAAAATACCATGAAAAGTAATACAAGAATTATAAGTAAAAGATGAACAAATAATAAATCCAGGTAATCCTAATTCAATTCTAATAATAATTGATAATCCTCAACCAAGAGAACCACCAATAAAACCAAACATCATATACAATAAACCAATAAAGATATGGTTAGTAGAAAGAAGATAAAGAATATGCATTGTAATAAATGAAAGACGAATAATAAAGAGATAAATCCAATAATGCAGAACATGATTAACAAATATAATGCAATGCATATTAATAAAAACGTTATTCTCTATTCTCTAACGTTATTCCTATGATATAGATTAAGAGGATCTAAGTTTAATATTTAATCATTAATTATGGTTCTTCGTTTTC
>JAAETT010000184.1 GCA_024228115.1 bacterium | reverse complement strand
CGAAGGCACTCCGCCAATTGCTCGCTCAGCCCCAGCTTCTCGTCGATGGCCTTGAGCAACAAGGCTCCGCCGTCGGAGCTGCTGTGCTCCTGGTCGAAGGCGGCCACGACGGGCTTCGAGATCAAGTCGGGAAAGGTGACAGTCTGTGCGGGAGTATCCGGCGTCATGAAGGGGCCCTTGTTGAGGGGAAACGCGTGGCGCAACACGTTTCTGCCGCAACTGGGGCCTTCTTCAATTCAGGAACGCGACTTCTTCATGAATTATTCGGGCTAACCCGAAACTCGCTTCTAGGCAAAAAATCGGCTTTCGGTGTCTTCGCCTGGAGGAAATCGTTGCTAAGTGCGGTTCCGCACATAGGAAATCGAATCCGTAGCCGACGAGGATCGTACGGCCGAGTTCTTTCGGACCGTCTCCTACAGCTACGACGCTTCGGGCAATCTCGAAACGGCAACGGACAGCGAGATCCCGGCCAGTCCGCTTTACACGTTCACCTACGACCCGCTCGACCGGGTCGACGTGGCGACGGCCCACTACCTTCCCGG
>JAAETT010000183.1 GCA_024228115.1 bacterium | reverse complement strand
CGAGCCGGGAGGGCGTTCGCCCTGGGTCAAGGACCTTTCGACCCGGAAGATCTGAATCGGAATCCGGAACGGCGGGCTGCGTCGCCCCCCGGCCAAATGATCAGATTTCTACGCTTCTGAGTGAGCGTCTACACCTTGGCCCACATCGCCAGAGCGAAGGTCGGCTCGCGTGCGTGGCTCGGCTAGGCGGCGCTCGGAATCTCAGCCGGATCGAGTCGGGGGCCGGCCCTCCGCCAACCCTCGGCCAGGAGCCACGTATGTGGCGTGGCGACCGCCACCACGTTTCCCCCGGGTCGCTCCCGTGCTTGAGCGACGAGTCCCCTGGCAGCGCGCCGCCAGCCCTCGAACCAACGCCCAGACGAGGCCGGATCGATCCTCGTTGTCCTGGGCTTCGTCTTCATATGCCTACGTGCGTTCAGGAGCACGTAGCGCATCGCATTCCGAACCTGGGTCGGAGTCCGCAGCACCACATGGTGAAAGCGGTCCAACAGGACACGCCCCTTTCGCCCGAACACCCGGTTCACCGCCCGCGCCAGGCGAGATCCCAACGCATTCATCCCTCTTCCGAGCGCGCCCGCATCCCTGGCCTCGACGATCAGATGCAGGTGATTCGACTGGATCGAATAGTGAACGAGCCGGAAGTCCGTGCGCTCGAGCACGCAGGCAAACGACCTCTCCACTTCCCGCACCAGCCGCCCATCGCGAAGCGACGGAACATCGGGCCGGACCTTCACAGTCACATGGCAAGGATGCCGCGAAGCCAAAGGCGCTCGCTGAAGATGGGCCACTCGCGGGTTCGGACCAGGCTTACGTCCAGCACCCTCACGCCTTCCGCCCCAGCCATGAAGGGGAAGCTCGAGTTGAGGAGTCCGACGCAGCATGGTGTTGATAATGGCACTGTTTGAATACGATGTCAAGGAAAACCGACGAACGCCGCTACCGGCCCCGGTTCAGCTGAGAACCCGCACACAGCCCACCTGACCCACGCCCCCAAGCCGACCTTGGCCCCACCCATGCGGGCTAAAGCGCCGCGCCCATGCGTCGGCCGTGCGAGAACCCACCGCAGGATGAAAGGATGCCCTCACACCCAACCCATCCCCCCTCACCAGCCCCGCGAACCCCAAGCCGGCCAGCCACCAACCCGCGCAGGTGGCTCTCGCGTCACGGGACTAGTCCGTCTCCGCCAGGAAACGAAGCATGTAAGGCACCGCGAGCGTCATCAGGTCGACCTCGGGCGCCAATTCCCTCCCGAGGGCGAAGACGTATGAAAGCGTCTTCGCGTAGAAGAGCAGCGGCAGGGGCAGGGTGAGCCCCGATGTCTCGAAGAGCAGGGCGCTCGCTTCGTCCTTCAGGGCGAGTACGCGATCGGTACTCATGGCCATGGCGCCGCCTTGCTCGCCTCGTATGCGCTCGAACATGGCCGAGACCGCGGCCCGGACACCGGGTTCCGCGCCGGGTTCGATCATCTTCATGCGTTCCATGCCGGCCAGGAAGGCGTCGAGGTCATTCTTCAGCAGGGCGTAGATGCCCTGGCGGACTTCCTTGCGGAGCTTCGGATCAAGACGCTGAGAGAGGCCGAAATCTACGAACAGGATCCGCGGGCGTTCAGTGGCCTCGGGCTCGTCGATCACGAACAGGTTGCCGGGGTGCGGATCCGCGTGAAAGAGGCCATCGACGAACATCTGCTTGGCGTAGGCGGCGACGATCGCCTGAAGCACCTCGGGCATGGGGATGCCCCGAGCGGCCAGCGCTTCAGGTGCTCGAAGCGAGAGTGCTGGCAATTCGAGCATGGTGAGGACGCGACCTGCGGAATGGGACTCGACGATCTGGGGAACTACGAGGCGTGGGTCACCCGAAAGGTTCTCTGCGATTTCAGCTGCCATAGCCGCCTCCCGGCAGAAATCGAGTTCCTCGCGGTAGCTGCGAGAAAATTCGGCAAAGGCGGCTCCGGCGCGCTCGGAGGGAGCCAATCTCTTCAGCAGCCTCCTGAGCAACGCCAGGTCCGCTCGGGCCGAGCGCGTCAACCAGGGGTACTGGACCTTGACGATGACGTCTCGGCCATCGTGCAGGCGGGCCCGGTGTACCTGTGCGATCGATGCCGCCCCGAGGGGTGTCGGATCGATGGCAAGGAAATGCCTGGCTAGCGGAGCACCGAGCTCCTCTTCGATCACTCGGCCGATTCGCCAGAAGGAAAGCGGGGGAACGTCGTCACGAAGAGAAACGAGAGCGTCTCGCGTCTCCGCGTCGAGGGTATCGACCCTCACTGCAGCTAGCTGACCTAACTTCGTGAAGGGACCCTTCAACGTGCCCAGGGCCGCAGGAAGGCTGGCGGGCAGGTGAGATCCTCGGCTTCCTTCCCCACGGGACGCGCCGAGAAGAACACGGAGCAACATGACGAAGCCCGCCAGGCCGGTGACGCGCGCAATCCATTCCAAACGTGCGAGCGCCCGGGCGGGAAAGGTGGGTTCGGGCAACAGGTCGGGATGCAACATGGTGGGCGGGCGGGACGCTACCGGCATGGGAATGATCCCACCACGCGTCATGGGGAGGCTGGGTCTGCTACCTCTTGAATCGCGGGGAGGCCGGCAGGCGTACTTCCCCGTAGTTGCCGGCTCAACCGCCGGCCCGGAGTGACATCCGGACAAGGGGGAAAGCCATGATCCGAAGCCTCATCATTCTCGTGGCGGTGCTTGCTCTACCGCTCGTCGCCATTGCCCAGGAAGACACGGCGGGCGGTGCGCCGACCTTCGCCGAAGGCGACGTCATCACCAACGACAAGGTGGAATCGCTCAAGCCGTTCCTGCCGGAGCAGTTCTGGTCGAACCGCGACTTCTTCTTCTACGAGGGCATGCAGCTCGAGATCGGCCCGTTCCAGCGTGACTACAGCGAGTCGCCCGAATACCTGGCAGCAACCGAGCGTTTCAAGGGCCAGGCGAAGATCGGGCCCGCATCGAGCCTCGAGAACTTCACGGCCGGGCGTCCCTTCCCGGAGAAGATCGATTGTGCCGGCGATCCGGATGCCGGGACGAAGATCATCTGGAACTTCGACTATCAATGGGACGGCGACGGCTCGAATTCCACCTACTAATACTCGTATTGGGATCGCGGTGAGGAACTGCCGCTCTACTTCCAGGGGACGGCCAAGACGATCCTGATGTCCCATCGGGTCGAGAAGGGGATTCTCGATGAGGACAACGGCGATCTCTTCCGAGGCGAGAAGAGGAAGAGCGCCTTCGGGATCGAGGTCAACGCGCCCTTCGATGCTCGCGGCATCATGCTGATGACGTATCGGTACAAGGAGTCGGATCGACCGACGGCCGAGACCAAGAACGACGACACCTGGGTCTACGTTCCGACGCTGCGTCGCGTGCGTCGGATCTCTGCCGCCCAGCGGACGGACGCCGTTTCCGGGACCGACTTCACGTTCGACGATCTACGCAGCTTCGCGGGAATCGTTCCGCAGTACGCGTGGGAGTGCCTTGGAGAAGCAGACATCCTGGCACCCATGAACTCCCGGGTGGCGGCCTACCCCTACAACGAGGATCAGAACTTCGGGCCTTACGGTCTGTCGTACGCGGATGATCGTTGGGAGATGCGGAAGGCGTGGAAGATCCGGTTCACTCCAAACAGCGCGGACCACCCGTACGACCACAAGGATATCTACATCGATCAGCAGACGTACGTGGCCCTCTACTCGTTCGCCTACGACCGCAAGAACGAGCTCTGGAAGATCATCACCCACAATCATCGCTGGAGCGGTGACGAACTGGAGAGTGACACCAAGAGCAAGGATGGCTGGTACCACGGCTGGGATGCGGTACCGGAGCCCCGGGATCTACGGGTCGTCAGTGACACGATCGTGAATGTCCAGACAGGCACCGGCAACCGGATCGAGTTCTGGGATAGCCACGGAACCCCGCTCAAGAGCAAGGGCAAGATCCGGCGTTACATCGACGTCGGTCGTTTGACCAAGGGTCGCTAGCCTGAACTATGCACGAAAGTTGGCTGAGAAGCTGGCTTTCCAATGTTTCAGCGTGCCGCGCGGCGATTGACGCTGACGGATCTCGTTTTGGGTGGTCGATGCCCATTCCGTGGCGCGAATGCGGAGTGTGCTTCG
>JAAETT010000182.1 GCA_024228115.1 bacterium | reverse complement strand
TGCTGTTTCTCTGCGTCCAAGACATTTGCCATGGCCGGCGAGGCTATCCGCCTCGCCCGCCTCAACGTCCTGGACGACTCCCCGTTCTATGGCCGGTTTTCAGGTGATCACGTATGGCCGCTTTTGGGTGTTCACCGAGGGGAGGAGGGGGGCGGATCGAACAACTGCGCCGAACCGTCGAACGAGGGCCACTTGCTTGTCACCGAAGGCCGGATGATTCGATCGGATAGGCAGATAACTCAATTGTAAGCTCCGTCCCCGCTGGTTGACTGTATGCGCTCAGAGAACCCGTGTTTCGGGCCCCACAGGGTTGAGTGAAGGTAGCTCTCTCAGGAAAGGCCGGAGGTAGGCTGGGTGAGCTGGCTGCGGAAGGACGTTCGAGTTTGGCAGTCTACCGACGAACGCCAGACTTGATCTGTCAGATCACATCGCTTGAACCAATTGGGCGATTTCGTACCAGTAGAACCGGCCACTCCTGAACGCGGGAGTGATTCCTGGAGCCGGAGTGAGGGACACGATTGCCTCGATCTTGTACCTGTCAACCACCTCTCTGTTCAGGTCTCCCTGCCGCCAGCGAGTCCAAAATTCAAGCAGGTCGGTCCGACGTGCCGTGGCTTCGGCCGTCGACATGAACGACCAACTGTACACATCCAGGAAGGGTGATCGCATCGGAACCATTGCCACCAGACACCGACCAAGAGCCTCGTCTTCCGACAAGACCACCGTACCCGGTACGGCTTGTTTCCCCGCAAACCTTACCATTCGACCCACATCGGAGGGCAGCGGTGCCGGTTGTTGGAGATGCGCCGACTTCACAAAGAAGTCAAATGAGCCAGGCAGCGAGAGCAAAACGATTAACAAAGCCCCTCCCATCGCCACACGTTGCCGAGACCAAGTCGCCAACATCCGCTTGATCAGGAGACCGACAAAAACGGTCGCCACCATCTTGCTCTGAACAAAGAACCAGACGGAGTTGTTGTAGCTGCCCGGAAGATCCCGCGATTCGACTAGTCCCTTGTCACACCAAAAGCTGGGGGTAGAGTCGTCGCAGTTTCACGCGGGCTTGTTGGGTCGTGAATTGCCAGTCGACGCCCTTCGTCGTTCGGTTGCGATCGTCTTGCCAGGCTTGGACTTGGCGCGTGAG
>JAAETT010000181.1 GCA_024228115.1 bacterium | reverse complement strand
TGCTGTTTCTCTGCGTCCAAGACATTTGCCATGGCCGGCGAGGCTATCCGCCTCGCCCGCCTCAACGTCCTGGACGACTCCCCGTTCTATGGCCGGTTTTCAGGTGATCACGTATGGCCGCTTTTGGGTGTTCACCGAGGTGACAGGCTTGCTGCCACCGCAAGGGCCTCGGCAAGTCGCACTCATCGAGGGTGCAACACTGCTTCCGAGAACGACCTTCTTTTCGGAAATCGTTCCTGATCCAATCGACGAACGGTCAGCGTGGTTCTCGGCTCTGCTCGAGCGCTCATCGATGGCGGACCTCGTCTTCCTCGATCCCGACAATGGGATCGAGGTTGCCTCCAAGCCGGTTGGACGCAAGGGCTCGTCCAAGTACGTCCGGTGGTCAGAGATCGATCAGCTGTTCGAAAGCGGGTGCTCGCTGGTTGTCTACCAGCACTACCCACGAAAGCCGCGCGAAGAGTTCGCCGCGTCTCTTGCCGAAACCGCGCGTCGCAGGACGGGTGCCGTCCTTGTCGGCGGATTCCATTCCGCACACGTCTTGTTCCTGCTGCTCGGCCAACCTCACCACGAAGAGCGATTGCGCGCCGGCATCCGTAGAGTCGTACGCGAGTGGGCCGGGCAGCTCAATCGCCTGGAGTTGTCGGCCGCCGCGAAATGAGTGCGCAGCCTCTTTCGCCGCGTCGGCCAGAGGACCAGCGATGCCTTCCTCCCGTCGCGGGTCGTGCCTAATATTGGCGCGTCCCTGGATTGCTCCGGTTACTTCCTCAGTACTCTTTGGGCAGAAGCACGGTCGTCGTCGACCGGTCCGCTTCGGTGATGATCCAGAAGCACACTCCTCCACCCGTGGTGTACGAAGAGAGCAATCGTGCCCGCTCCCCAACGGCGGCATCGTTCGCCTCCGCATCGTCCGAGCAGACGTCGCCCCAATCTCCGTTGACGTGGCGCTGGAGTGCCCGAAGCATTTCGCTATTCGAGACCCGCTTGAGCGCACCCGGTGTGCTTACCAGCCTGCCGAGTCGAAATGTTGCCGTCGTCATGGTTTCTTCCTTGATTGTTCGTTGGGAATGACCGGCCACTATGCGGCCAGCACCCCCGGCATCTGGCCGCTCGTAGCCATCCGCCGTGTCCAGTAGAGGCGGGGTCAGGGGCGCCGAAGGCGAGCGAAGCGGAACCTTGACGCTGCCGGCGGGCGCGGCATCCGGAATCCGATTTCTCGCTGGGACGAATCGAGAGGCGTGTGCACCGGGTATGGAAAGGCGGCCGGGCGATGCGCCGGGGAAGCCCCTTCAGTGCTGATTGAACAGGTCGGGATGGGATTCCCGGATCGAATGGAACACTCCGTTGCGGCTCCAGACGATGTGGTCGAGGACCGGGATGCCGAGAATCCGACCTGCACGGACGAGTCTCTCCGTCACCGCGATGTCCTCGGGACTCGGACTTACATCACCACTCGGATGGTTGTGCCCGACCAGAATCGAGACCGAACCCGAGGCAACGCCTTGGAGAAAGAGGTTGGCCGGCACCTGGAAGACCTCGCGGGGGTGTACGAGGGATGCCGTTGCAGTCCCGACCGAAATCACTTGGTCGCCGATCGGACGATGGCGCCCATCGAGGTGGAGCGCAACGAAGTGTTCGCGCGCGTCATCGCGAATTCGACGACGCAAATAGTCGGCCACGTTTGCAGGCTCGCGGATTGCATCCGGACAGCGTCGGCGTGCGCCGACGTAGCGGATGGCTACCTCCCGAATGAGTCGGGTGTGTTGTTGATCGGACATCGTGTTCTGGCTCCCCTGTTAGGCCCGTCCTGGGCCGGCTCTCTCGCTCCATCCAGAGAGCCGGTCAGGCACGGCCGCGAGGCAGACGCCCGCGGAACGGGCCGGAGCCAGGCAGAGAGCGTGAACGGACCGAAGGGGAGGGCGCGGCCTTTGCCGCAGTGGAGGTCACGGGAGCGGGGCGGGCGCCGGCAGGGAGGAGGACCGATGATCCCAGCACGAACCCGTCGCGTGAAGCGGCCGGGACACTCTGCTCGCCTTGGAGGTAGTAGATGTTCCGTCCACTACTTGCCGACCGGGGATCGCCCGTCGGGGGATTCGAAGCGCACGCGACATCCTTGGCCTCCGGCTTCGGCAGGCGAGTGCGATGGGGCATTCGGTTTGACTGGTCGCCGTCGCCTTGAGGACTACCCGAGAAAAGCTGCTTCATCAGCGAAGACCCATAGAGCCCATCTGGGAGCTGGTGAACCTTCACGCAGCTCTGCAGATCGGTGAGGTGACCGAGGAATCCGCAGGCGAGCCTGATGTGCGACTAGGGTTGCCAGGAGGAGCGGTTGTGGATTGAAGCCACACATGTTTCTCCGAGAAATCAATCAGAACGCGACGACCTCAAGACGTTTCCGGGATGGATTCGCGAGGGGTTAGAGGCTCGCGGAGCCGTTCCGAGGATGCGGATCGATTTGCGAAAGCGGGACGACGATGCCGAACTCACCGTTCCGCCGAGAAACGAACGCCGCCGACTCAAACAAACTCCCGCATGGGGAGAATTTGTAGAGGCCGTCACGGCCGGCCGGCCGGGCACCTGGGAGCCTGGGGCGGGCTTCAACGTCGTAGTGAAGGTGACCCAAGACTCCCTGCCTGGGAGCGGCTACCCAGCGACCGGCATTCCGCGGCGCCCTCTGGATCACGTGGTCTATCGTTCGATCCGATCCAAGGCAAAGCAGATCCGCGCACGTGGCGACCGAGCTGGTCGCCGCCAGCCCTTGATTGTCTCTATCTGCACAAGTCACCCAGGCACAGAGGTCAATGCGGACAGCTTCCGTGCGACTCGGTTGGGAAACGCCCTGACCGCGGCGTTCTGCGATACCAGAAAATGGGATGAGGTGGCCCTGCATAACTTCATCGGGCCAAGCCGAGAGAGAGAGAGACCGATACGCGGAAGCGAGTTCATCTCGGCAGTCCTGCTGACCGAGATCCTCGACCCACCAATGCCACTGTATGGGCCGAGCTTCAGGTTCGCGGAGACGAGACTCTTCCGGAACCCCTACGCTCGTTCACCCCTGGACCCCTCGACGTGTGAGGCACTCAATGAACTTGATTTCAATCACTACTCCTACGGCCCGCAGCACGGAGAAAATTGGTCAGTCCCTCTCGAGGATCCGCAAGATCAACGTCCGCGAAGAAGTCAAGAGTCGGGGTCGATCGTATGGTCGCCCAAGGGGGTCTTCAACATGTCGCTAGAGCTACCTACGGATGTGCTTCTGCGCGTCCTCTCCGGGGAGGGCTCGGTGGAGGAAGCGATGGGCCAGTCCGCTCCGAAGGGTGCCATCGAAGCTCTCAAGATTGCTTTTAGATGCGGCTGTGAGATCGAGTCCATCGACAAGGTCGATGCAGTTCCCGCTCAACGCAAACCCCAGCGGGTCAAGTTCCAGTTCGGGCCGCCACGTCCGCCCGTCGTGGCAGTCAAGAAGCAAGAGAACGACGAAAAGTCTAGGACGGGCATGCTACGGGCCTTCCAGTCCCTGGCCATGGCTCTACGGCGATGGAGGAGACCCTAAACCCCGCGCCTTGTACAAGGACTCCTGGACGGGTGAACCCTCAGCAACGATGATGAAGGAGTGCGGAAGCGCACTGCCTGATCAGGAGTTCATCCTCAACTTTTGGGACTAACTCGACAGCCATTTCCACGATGGAGACCGTACGCCGTGTATAGCCTGTTGGTGTCGCACCAGTTCCAGGACTGGGACGGAGGAACCTTCCGATTCGACAAGAGCCGCTTCCTGGAGTACACGAGCGAACTCATTGACGAACAACTGCGGACGCTCTCGAGAGAAGCCATCGAGTGCATTGAGTCATGGCCCTGCGTACTGATGGAAGAGGGGCGAGCAGAAGAACTCGTGCGCATCGCCCGGATCTCGGAACTTCACGACCTCGGTGGGGAAATTCGGCTGGCGGTCGAGCTGTGTCCAAGCAAGGTCCCCATCCTGAATGACCACCTATGGCGGATCCGCGAAGAGCTGGACATCGAGCAATTCGAATACAGCCGAAACCACTGGGCAGTAAAGGAGCGAGATCTATTCTCAGTTCTCCGCGCCGCTGGCCACGAGTTCGACACCTCTGCTACGAGTGTTTTCAAAGCAAAGCCTCTCCCTGCACCTACTCGGGCATCTCTGATCAGGGCACGAAGCTCGATCTCCGAATGGGGCCACACATACATCGACGACCTGTTGTTGGAAGCAGGTGTGGTGGATCTCTCGGCAGCGCGGGGCGTAGGGAGTCGCCGAGATCGAGCCAATGCGATCGTTCAGTTCGCGATTGATAACCCGTCAGCGGTAACCGCCGAGAATTCGCTGTTCTCCTCGTATCTCGCCAGACGAGCTTCTGCGACGAACGGAGAAGTCGAACAAGAGACCACTCCACCTCGGACTCAGGAAGTCGCGCCCGCGACTGGCCCAGCTCCCGAGTCCGACTCTGCCGACCGCTCACCGAACCGCGTCTTCGTGGTGCACGGCCAAAACGACACCGCCCGCATCGCAGTCGTCTCCTCCCTGGAGAGTATGGGGCTGGAGGGAATCGTCCTTCACGATCAACCCAGCATGGGGCGCCATCTTCTCACCAAGTTCATCCAGGAAGCAGACCTGGCGACCTTCGCTGTAGTCCTGATGACCGACGACGACGTAGGAAGCTCCAAGGGGGGGGGAGGTCGTGCCGCGCGCTCGACAGAACGTGATTCTGGAGCTGGGCTACTTCCTGGCGCACCTCGGTCAGGCCAAGGTATGCGCGCTGATCACTCCTGGCCTCGAAACGCCATCAGACTTCGACGGCATCGTTTACATCCGCATGGACGACAAGCAAGAATGGCAACAAGAGCTCAAACGAGAGCTCTTGGCGGCGGGAATGCCCGTGGTCGGAGCCCCGAGTAGCGCGCCCGCCAGCTAACGCCTATCAGACCCTCCGTTGTCAATAGGGAAGATGCGGACGCTGCAAGCATGCGGATCAGCTTCAGCCTTTCGGAATCGCGGCCCGTGAGTTGATGTATAGTCGGCTGAACCGGGCAATCGGTCCGGCTGTCGAATGCCATTTGGGCGGCGTGATCGAGTGCCTACACGGTGGTGCATCTCATGGGAGTACGTACAGCGATTCAGATCAGTCGGGAGGTCGACATTCTCGATGGTCTCTTGGGGTCGCCGGAGTGTAGACGCTCACTCAGAAGCGTAGAAATCTGATCATTTGGCCGGGGGGCGACGCAGCCCGCCGTTCCGGATTCCGATTCAGATCTTCCGGGTCGAAAGGTCCTTGACCCAGGGCGAACGCCCTCCCGGCTCGACC
>JAAETT010000180.1 GCA_024228115.1 bacterium | reverse complement strand
TTCAACCTTTGGAGCCATTATATCTTTATACGCGATTTTTAAATTATTGCGTAACTGAAAATGCCAATTGTGATAATTATTCCAACTAATATAATACCTGTTAACCTTATGGGTTTTTCGGTTGATACCTTTCTCGATAAACAACGGCATTGATACCTTAGCGGCATTCATCTTCTTAAGGGCCTCCCGAACCCGACCTCGAACCCGACCTCGACCCCGACCACGACCTCGACCACGACCCCGACCACGACCCCGACCCCGACCACGACCACAACCACGACCCCGGCCACTGATAATTAAAAGCAATCATATTTGCTCCTTTGGCAAAGGATGGTTCCAAGGGCAAATATCAACAACCGCGGCCATGCTTACAAACATTGATCCCACTGGCTCTACCTCGTTTAATTTTCCCTCTTTAATTGCTTGCATAAATCGCCCACTATCAGCAACCCACGAAGCTTCTTCAAGCTGAACCAAATTGCCAACAACCTTAACAACCCTCCCCACCTGGTGATAGGTAACTGTGCGAAAGAAAAAAGATTTCCCCACCATATCACCCAAACTGTTTATGTCTAAAACTTCCACTTCCGAAAACTGTTCTTTTATCTTTTGGTAAGTATCTTCCGACACTTCTATTGTTCTTTTCATGTTTTACCTTTCTTAACTTTTTAACAGCCCCTCTTCCGTGATATAGAAAAGCGGACTATATCCATAATCGAAGTCCGCAGCTTTTTGTAAATGTAAATTAGCCTCTTTTTTAGACATGCCGACTTCATCAACTAATATGCGCTGGTACTCTTTGTGCCATTCGTCTATGTTAATGTTCATCTTTACCCCCAT
>JAAETT010000179.1 GCA_024228115.1 bacterium | reverse complement strand
CCGCGGTCGTCGCGGTGATTCGGAGCTGCCCCGGCTTGGAGAAGAACCTCGGCGATCATTGGCTTGGCGAAAGCTGCAGCGACATGCAACGCCGTGCGACCTCCGAGCCCGGGCATGTCGACCTTCGCACCTTCTTCCAACAGAGTCCGAGTTGCGAGAACGCTGCCGATGAGAGCCGCGAGGTGGAGCGGTGTGTCGGCGTCGACGGAATTTCCGGACACGTCTGCACCCTCAGCAATGAGCAAGCGGATCGTGCTCTCTATGTTCTCCGCACTCGCGGTTAGTTGTGGAGCCGAGGCGATGTGGAGCGGCGTCTTGCCCAATTGGTCGCGGGCGTTCGGGTCAGCACCAGCTGCGAGCAGCAGCTCAGCGCAAGATGTCTTCGAGAAGAATGCGGCCGAGTGGAGCGGAGTCCCTCCGTCGTTGCGCTTGGCCTGGACATCGGCACCAAGCTCAAGCAGTTTTCGCAGAGCCCGGTGATTCGCCGAGTCGAAGATCACGGCAACGTGAGCGGTCGTCTCGCCCGATTCGTTTCGCACGTCCGGGGCCGCGCCGCGATCCAGGAGCCAATCAAAGAGGTTGGGCAGCCGATGAGTCAAGGCGATGTGGAGCGGTGGATCGCCATCCACATTCGGCGCGTTGATCTGGGACGGGTTCGCAGTTACGGCCTGTCGGACCGCATCATTGACCTTTCGCTGTTCCTTGGAGAGGAAGAGGTCACCGCAGCCGGAGAGGAGCATTGCGGCGAGAACGAATCCGAAGATCGTGGATGAGGTTGTCATCGACTCCTCGTTTAGTTCGTGGGCAGAGGCCGGCGTTTCGTAAAGGTGATGGTTTGGACTCAAGCACTCCAGGATCCGCTTCCATCGCCCAATGGGCGCTCCGCTAGCGATGAGTCCTCATTCTCCCCAGAGGGACTTGTCAACTCACCCCCTTGTCGGACACGAATCCCCCGTTGGAACTCCTATTCTCAGTACGACCTCTTGCCGAGCGAGTACTTCAAGCGCCAGGTCTACGGCTCCTTCTGGTTCGAGAAGAAGGGCGTCGACGCCGCACTCAAGGACTTCCCCAACAACATCATGTGGGAGACCGACTATCCCCATCCCACCTCCCAGTACCCGAGCCCGAACAGCATGGCCGTCCACCCGGCGGATTATGCGCAATAGGCGCTTGCCAGCGTGCCGGAAGAGACCGTGAAGAAGGTTCTGCAGGATACGCCGGCGCGGATTTACCAAGTCGAGCTGTAGGGCTTCGTCGGGCCGGTTCTCCGCCAGCCCTGGAAGGCAAGAGGAGCGTTTCCGGAGGTGAATCCCGGCCTCCAGGCGATTCGCCGTCGAGCCGATGTCCTCTGTGTCCGGGCATGTCCCCGTGCAGCGGAGGTCCCTCATGCATCGCTACCTCGTCTTCCTCATTGCCTTCGCCTGTGCGACGGCCCACGCGCAGTCGCTCCCCGACGAAAGCGACCCCACGATCGCCTCGGTCATCTTCTACTCCCAGAGCTACGCGATCGAACGCCTGCAGAAGTGGTGCGAGGCCGAGCATCCCGCGTCGTCCAAGGGCATCAAGGCCGCACGCGAGGAGTGGGACCGGATCCACAAGCCCCTCTGGAACAGGGTGCCGGGCATCCTCAAGGAGCGATTCTCCAAGGACGAGCGGATGGAGATCGCCGTGGGGGCGCGTCTGCAGAACGACCAGATCGTGGCGACATTGGCGGCCGCGCCGGAGAGCGCTCAGGCGACGTGGTGCCGGGAGGCCCCGGAGCGGATCCTCTCGGACGAGCTGAGCTTGATGGGTCGCACGAAGCTGGTGGAGGCCATCACGGGCTCCTAGCCCCAATCCGTCGTTGTGAGGTGAACGCCGGACTGGGTCTGCCCCGATTCCGTAGACACTTTGGTTAGACCGTGAGACCCGGCTCCTCCGGATCTCTTCTTCGTTCAGTAATGAACGGGGGTTCGGGGGCGGAGCCCCCGAGTCTTCCGTTTCCGTTCTTGAGCTCGAATT
>JAAETT010000178.1 GCA_024228115.1 bacterium | reverse complement strand
GTAGGTCAGCGTGCCATCGCCGTTGTCGACGAGCGTGCCGTTGGCCGGAGCACTCGTGACGACGATTGAGCCGAGGTCGAGCGCGTTGTCCGGGTCCGTGTCGTTTCCGGTCAGGTTGATCGTGACGCTGGCGCCTTCGTTGATGCTGGCTACATCGTTGACGGCGGTGGGTGCATCGTTCTGGGGGTTCACGGTAACGGTGACGCTGGCGACGTTACTGGTGGCGCCCGAGGCATCGTCGATCGTGTAGGAGAAGGCGTCGCCGACAGTCTCGGAGCCGTCGTGGGTGTAGGTGAGGGTGCCGTCGCCGTTGTCGACGAGGGTGCCGTTGGCGGGCCCACTCGTGATGATGATTGAGCCGAGGTCGAGCGCGTTGTCCGGGTCCGTGTCGTTTCCGGTCAGGTTGATCGTGACGCTGGCGCCTTCGTTCACGCTGGCTGCGTCGTTGACGGCGGTCGGGGCATCGTTCTGTGGATTCACCGTGACGGTGACACTGGCGACGTTGCTGGTGGCGCCCGAGGCGTCATCGATGGTGTAGGAGAAGGCGTCGCCGACGGTTTCGGAGCCGTCGTGGGTGTAGGTCAGCGTGCCATCGCCGTTGTCGACGAGGGTGCCGTTGGCCGGTCCGCTCGTGACGACGATCGAGCCGAGGTCGAGCGCGTTGTCGGGGTCCGTGTCGTTGCCCGTCAGGTCGATCACCGCCGAGGCGCCTTCGGCGACCGTCGCCGAGTCCGGGTTGGCGGTCGGCGCGGCGTTGGTGACGCGCACCTGCTGCGCGGGCGTGAAGACGATGTTGACGGGCTGGTCCAGCCCCTCGGCCCCCTTGAGGATGAAGTCCTCGGGTGAGCTGCCGTCCCCGATCGGATACCGGACGATCTTGTCGTTCACCGTCATGGCATCCGACATGTAGACGTAACCGTCGGGGCCGAAAGCGATGCCGGCGAAGTCCGAGGCACCGATGGAGGAGAAGACGCCGAGATCGGTCCCCGTGGCGCCGTCGTAGCGGCGGATCTCGTCGCTGGTTTGGTTCGTGACCCACAGGTGCCCATCCGGCCCGAACAGGATGTCCATATACCCCGCCGACGAAGTCACCAGGAAGGAGACATCGCGAACCCCGGTCTGGCCGTCGAAGCGAAGGATCTCGCCATTTCCGTGGTTCGCCACGTAGAGATCGCCATCATGCCCGAACGTGATGCCGTCGGGCTCATCCAGGTCGGAGCTCACGAACGCACCAAGAGGCGAGCCGTCGACCCCGCTGTAGCGCAGGACCTCGTTGGAGTTCATGCTGGTCACGTAGAGGTTCCCGTCCGGTCCGAATGCGATCCGCGAAGCGCCGGACAGGCCACCACTGCCCGTCGTGACGAACTCGGTTCCCCCGGATCCGTCGGCCTCGTAGCGGTAGATGTTGCTGGACGCGAAGCCCGTGACGTAGATCCGACCATCCGGGCCCACATGGACGTCGACGGGGTTGTTCCCGTCGTTCTTCCCGAACTCCTGCAGGAACTCCCCGGTGTTGGCGTCGAAGCGCATCACGCTGTCGGTCTGGAGGCTCGTGCTGAGCAGGTCGCCTACGATGTAGGTTCCGTTCACGTCCGAGGCGGACACGAGGATGTTGTTCGTGAAGCCGGTGTTCGTGTAGGCGTGGTTCACCGAGGACGGGTTGCCCGCGATCGTCTCGACGGTGCCGTCGCCCCAGTCGATGGTCCAGCTGAGGGTCGCGACGTCCACGTCCGTCGCCGAGAGGTTCAGGGTGTAGGTGTCGCCGGCTGTCACCGTGTCGGCCCCCGAGACCGAGAGGCTCGGAGCCGATACCTGATCCCAGAGGAAGAGGAACGGCTGCCCGCGGTTGGTCCCCGTGTCGGCCTCCTGCAGGCTCGGGGTGCCCCAGGCCGAGCCGTCCCAGGCAACGAAGCTGACGCCCTTGGTCTGATCGAGCACCGAGAGCACGACGGTATCCGAGCTCGGGTCGGCGTCGAGGGTCAGGGAGTCCGGGTGGTTGGGAAGAGCCGGGCCTACCAGCTCGCCGGACCAGCCGCCGGCCGAACTCCAGGTCTGGAATCGGACTTCGTCGAGGTTCACCGCGTAGACGGCCATCGCCTGGCCGCTTCCGGATTCGAAGGCAACCGCGACGGCCTGGCGGTCGCTGTGCGGGGAGCTGGTCGCGGCCGCCTGCGGTGCCTGCCAGGCACTGCCATCCCATACGGCAACCCAGGTCTCCTTGCTCTCGGTCCCGACCCCGAGCACGATGCGGTCGCTTGTCGGGTCGGAGGCGATCGAAGTCCAGACCACATCGCCGCTGAGCCCCGCCGGAGGATCGAGCGTCTGCTCGGCGCTGAAGCTCGTTCCGTCCCAGAAGCTGTAGTGCACCGAATCGTTGTGCTCGCCCCAGACCAACATTGCGTGGCCGCTCTGCTGCTCGTAGGCGACGGATACGTCCGTGTGGCCGACGGGGTTTCCCGTATTGTGCAGGTCGATCGAGTTCCCCCAGGAAGAACCGTTCCAGACGGCCGCGTAGTCCTCTTGGAACGTGTTGCTCACGATGAGGATCATCTCGTCCGAGTTCGGGTTGGCCGCTAGCTTCATCTGGCGGGCTTCCCCAGCCTGGGCCTGCGGAACTGCACCGGGGAACGACCACGTAGACCCGTCCCAGACGGAGTAGCCGATCATCCCAAAGCCGTTGTTGTACGTGAAGACCGCGTCGCCGCTCTGGGATTCGTAGGCGACGTCGAAGCTCCACTTCTCGGGGTCGCTGACCGTGCCGAGATCGAGAAGAGCAGGAGACGTGTCGACCCACGTGGACCCGTCCCACACCATCGTGTCGATCTTGCCGGCCGCGTTGACACCGATGACGATCTTTTCGTCCCGGGTCGGGGCTTCCGCGCCGGCGATCACACGCCATTCGCCACCGACGTCGACGGTGGCTGTTTCCGTCCCGAACGAAGAGCCATCGAAGTCGTTGGTCTCGGGAACGGACGAACCCTTTTCGGCCCAGATCGCGGTGCCGTTGAGGACGCTGGCGAAGCTTGCCTGCAGCCCCTGGCTGAACGCGAGCTTCGTTTCGATGGAGCCCGCGGCGTACTCCAGGTCCCAGTCGCCGCCAAGCGCTTCCGCGCCGGTGGCGTCGATGCTGGCCGCCACATCCGTCCCGGTCAACACGGCGAGCTGATCCACCAGCGAACGTCCCTCGGTGCTGCCGGCCAGGTCGCAGCCATAGAAGAGCAGGTCGGCTTCCTTCGAGAACGCATCGCGCCAGCCGAGCACGTCGTTGGCCCGTTCGGAGAGAGAGTCGCTCGTGAGCCAGGTGGCCCCGAGCTGGACGCCGGCGTCCGTGCCGTGGGAGACGACGTGCACGGCGTCGAGATCGCCGTCGTAGCCGGCGAGCACCTCGTTGATCTGGGTCAGGCCATCGCGCGTGCCGTCGAGGACGTACACGTCAAGACGTGTGTCGTCCCCGCTGCCGGCGCGCAGGTCGGCGAGCAGCTCGGCCTGGTCTTCGACCCCCGCGTCGACGAACACCAGTTCGTGGCGGGTGGCGTGAAGCTCGGTCGTCTGGCCGGCCGTCTCGCCATCGAGCTGCAGCTCCTGTGGTGCGGCGCCCGGCTCGCCGGGCGGCGCCAGCAGCGGAAGATCCGCCGACAGCAGAATCCGCGGCTCGAGCCGCTCGACGAGTGAACGGCGGCGCCCGGATCCCAATCCGTGCGTCGGGCGGTCACTCCGTCGCTTGCTCATGCGCGTCCTCCGCCGGCTCCAAGGCTGCTTCTGTGTCATCGGTCACACGGAATGGGTCCTTTATCCCTCATTCAAGCAAACGCGCTGATCTGCCGAAGGCATGAGAGGCGCAACTCGGGCATCAGGTCCCTGTGCGGCAAGCGAAAAAGGGGATCCGCCCGCCCGGGCGAGAGCAAGGGGATCGCGAAGTTGCCGGTTCAAGCCTGGCTGGAACTGCAGTGTCAGATGATCTCGGGCGCCGAGGCCGGCCTCGTGGTGATCGGCGCGTCGCAGCGGGCGCCGGGCGCGTCAGCGATCGCATGGCCCAGCGATGCGCCGCCCAGGCCTCGGCTCGCGGTCACGGTGGAGGCTGCCCACGAGCGCGGGAAGCTCGTCATCCAGGCTCCGGGTGAAGGCAACGCGGCGTCGGACGCGGTGACCCACCTGGCGGTCCCGATCACGCTCGGGAGCCAGTGCGCGGGTGCGTTCGGCGTGACGGTGCGGGGCCTTCCCGCGGCGGAGGCCAAGGCGCTCGCAGGATTGCTTGGCCACGGGGCGCGAGGCCTGGCCCTTCTCCTCGAGACGGGCGCCGCCCAGGAGACGCTCGCCGGTCGCCTCTCGCTGGCCGGCACGTTGCTCGATCACGGGAGCCTTCGCGAGGCCGGTCACGCGCTCGTGGTCTCCCTGGCCCAGGGCCTCGGCTGTGATCGGGTGGCTCTCGGGCTGACGGCGCAGCATGCCGTCGACGTGGCGGCGCTCTCGAGCAGCCCCAGGTTCGCCGGCGAGAGCGACGACGTCCGGGATCTGCGGGCCGCGATGGACGAGGCGATTGTGGAGGACGCGGTGATCGAACTGCCCGCTGCGGGCGACGCTGTCCACGATGTGCGTGCCAACGAGCAGCTGATGCGGAGCTCGGGCGCTGCCGCCGTGACCACGATTCCCCTCGTCGCACACGACCGCGCTGTTGGTGCGCTCGTCTGTGAGTGGGCGGAGCCGGCGGCCGATGGCGTGGCGAGACGCCGAGGTGTGGAGGAGGCCGCGTTGCTATGCGGCCCGATCCTCGAGCTGATGCAGCGTGCCGAGGCCGGCTGGCTCTCGCGCGCCCGCGCCGGCGGAAGGCGTTGGGTGGATCGTCACTTCGGTGCCGACCACGGCCTGGCCAAGTCGCTGCTCGCCGCGGGCACGCTGCTGCTCCTTCTCCTGGCCGTCGTCCCCGGCACCTATCGTGTCTCTGCGCGGGCCAGTCTGGAGGGGCGGGTCCAACGTGCGCTGGTGGCCGGCGTCGATGGCTATCTGGCCGAGTCGCACGCTCGCGCGGGCGATCTGGTCGCGGCTGGCGACATCCTGGCACGGCTCGACGATCGCGATCTGCGGCTCGAGCGGCGAGAGCGCGCGAGCGAGACGGCCCAGCTGGAGACGGAGTATCGCGAGGCTCTCGCGGGAGGCGACCGCATGCAGGTGAGCCTGCTGCAGGCCCGCATGGAACAAGCGGCGGCCCAGTTCGACCTGGCCGACGAGAAGCTGGGACGCACGCAGATCTCCGCCCCCTTCGACGGCATCGTCCTGAGCGGGGATCTGAGCCAGTCCCTGGGGTCTCCGGTCGAACTCGGGGCGGTGCTCTTCGAGATCGCTCCCCTCGACGGCTACCGCATCATCCTCGAGGTCGATGGACGCGACATCGCGGACGTGGACGTCGCGCAGTCGGGGAGGCTCGCGCTGGAGGCGCTACCCGGCGAGCCGCTGGCCCTCGTCGTGGAGCGGATCACGCCCGTCTCGACGACCAGGGACGGCCGGAGCTACTTCCGCGCGGAGGCCGTGCTCGAAGCGCCCCGCGCCGAGCTGCGGCCAGGCATGCAGGGCATCGCCAAGATCGAGATCGGCCAGCGGCGCTTGCTGTGGATCTGGACCCACGAGCTCTTCGACTGGCTGCGGCTCAGGGCCTGGTCCCTGGCTCCGTAGGCGGTCGCGATGGATCCTCTTCACAGCCCTTCGTGGTACCGCGTCGCCGAGCTGCGGCCGCGCCTGAGCAGTCAGGTCCGATTCGGGCGCCACATGGTTCGCGGCCAGTGCTGGTACGTCGCTCGTCATCCGACGACCGGAAATGTGCACCGCCTGGCGCCGGCAGCCCACGCGCTGGTCGAGCAGTTGGACGGGGAATGCACGACCCAAGCCGCCTGGGAGGCGGTCGCCCAGCGATTCGGGGACGACGCGCCCACCCAGGACGAGGCCCTCCAGCTCCTCGGCGTCCTCCACGGTGCAGGCTTCCTGCGCGGCGATCTCCCGCCCGATACCGCTGCGCTCTTCGAGCGCGTTCAAGAGGAAGAGCGACAGGAAGCCCGCAGCCAGCGCAACCCGGTCTCCTTCCGCGTGCCGCTCCTCGATCCGGACGCGTTTCTCGAGCGCTGGCTCTGGTGTGTCCAGCCGATCTTCAGCCGCGCCGGTGCGCTCCTGACCGCGGGGGTGATCCTGGCGGCGGCGGTCGCCGCACTCCAACACCTCCCGGAGCTCGTTGCTGCAGGCGATTCCGTGTTCGAGCCCGAGAGCGTGCTCGCACTCTGGTTCACCTATCCGCTGGTCAAGGTCGTTCACGAGCTCGGCCATGCCTTCGCCGTGAAACGCTGGGGTGGCGACGTGCACGAGATCGGCGTGATGTTCCTGGTCTTCCTGCCGGTTCCCTACGTAGACGCCTCGGCCTCGGCGGTGTTCCCCGAGAAGCACCGACGCATGCTGGTGAGCGCGGCCGGCATCGGGGTCGAGCTCCTGCTGGCGTCGCTGGCGCTGTTCGTGTGGCTGGTGGTGGAGCCCGGCTTCGTGCGCCATGTGGCCTACGCCGTGATGCTGGTGGGTGGCATTTCGACCCTGTTGTTCAACGGCAATCCGTTGCTGCGTTTCGACGGCTACTACGTGCTCGCGGATGCGATCGAGATCCCCAACCTCGCTGCGCGCGGTCAAGCCTTCGTGGGCGCCCTCGTGAAGCAGAAGCTCCTGGGCCTGCGCGAGACACGTCTGCCGGAGACCGCACCCGGTGAAACGCCCTGGTTGGTCGGCTATGCCATCGCATCGACGCTCTACCAGCTCGGGGTGATGCTCGGCATCGCACTCTACCTGGCTGGGCAGTTCTTCGTCCTCGGCGTGGCGCTGGCAGTGTTCACGTTGCTGCTGCGGGTGGGCGTGCCGCTGGTACGCCACGGCTCGTGGCTGCTGACCGATCCCTCCGTCGGTGAGCGACGGGGCAGGGCGTTGCTAGGCGGGGGCGGCCTGCTGGTCGCAGCGCTGGTCGCCGTCTTCATCGTGCCGGTCCCACTGCATACCCACAGCCCGGCTGTGACCTGGCTTCCCGAAAGGGCCCACGTTCGCGCCGCCGGCGAGGGCTTCGTGGTCGAGGTGCTGGCCGAGCCGCACCGGGCGGTGCGCGCGGGAGACCCGCTGTTCCGGATTCGCGATCCGCTGCTCGAGGCTCGCCGGCGCGCCGCGGAGGCGCGCTGGCAGGAGCTTCGTCAGGAGCTGCAGGCCTTCGTGCAGAAGGATCGGGTCCGCACGGAGATCGCCCGCGAGCGCCTCGCCGGTGCCGAAGCCGCGCTGAACCGTCTGCGGGAGCAGGCGAGAGAGGAGGTGATCCGAAGCCCCTTGGTGGGAATGTTCCTCCTCGAAGGAGGCCGGGACTGGGTGGGGCGCTACGTCCGACAGGGCGACCTGCTGGGCTATGTCCTCGATCTCGGATCCGCTACGGCGCGGGTCGTCGTGAGCCAGGACGATGTCGCGTTGATCCGGGAGCGCACCCGGGAGGTCGGAGTGCGCATGGCGCACGCGCCGACGCGTGAGCTTCCAGGTCGCATCGTGCGCGAGGTGCCGGCCGCGGGCCATCGCCTGCCGACCGCGGCCCTGGGAACTGCGGGGGGCGGGCCCCTGGCCGTCGACCCCGCGGATCCCGACGGATTGCGCACCCTGGAGCCGATGTTCCAGTTCGATCTCGAGCTGCCGCCCGGGCACCTTCGTGCTGTGGGCGAGTTCGTACACGTGCGCTTCGACCACGGCGCCGAGCCCGTAGGCCTTCGCGCCTTCCGCTCGCTGCGGCGTCTGTTCCTGAGGCAGCTCGGTGTCTAGTCCGTGTGGAGCGACGATGTCCCTGCGGCCCGGCGTGGCCCTGGGGCCGTACCCCGAGCGCCGGGACGTGCGGCCGCCTTTCTTCTCTCGCGCGCTGCAATGGGCGCGCGGCAGCGTGGGAGCCAAGGCGAGCGTGAGCCGCGAGGCCGTCGGTGGCTTCGCAGACTCCGTCGAGCAGGCGGCGAGTGGGCTTGGGGAGCTCCGCGAGGTACAGCTCGACGAGCGGCTTGCGGCGTTGCGGGTACGTCTTCGCCGGGAGGGTTTCAAGGAGGAGCTCCTCCCGGAGGCCTTCGCGCTTCTTCGTGAGGTGGCGGGCCGAACGCTGGGCACCCCGTACTACGATGTCCAGCTCTACGGCGGGCTCGTGATGGCGCGCCGCGGTCTGGCAGAGCTCGAGACCGGCGAGGGAAAGACACTCACCGCGACCCTTCCAGCAGCGACGGCTGCCCTGGCAGGCATCCCGGTCCACGTCATTACCGCGAACGACTATCTCGTCGCGCGGGATGCCGCGTCGATGGCGCCCCTGTACCAGAGGCTCGGGCTCACGACGGGAACGGTGGTCGAGGAACAGCCGGAACGCGCAGTCCGCAGAGACGCCTACGCCTGCGACGTGACCTACGTGACGAACAAGCAGGTGGCCTTCGACTACCTTCAGGATCGGCTCCTCGTGGCCGACGGGCGCCGGCTGGCGCGACGCCTTGCACAGCCGCGGGAGGAAACGACCGACGGAGCCGTGCTGCGGGGTCTCTGCTTCGCCGTCGTGGATGAAGCCGACAGCGTGCTGATCGATGACGCCCGCACGCCGCTCGTCTTGTCGAGCGGCGGCGCACTCCCTGATGAGCGCCTGGTGCGAACCGCGCTCTGGCTGGCCGGAACCCTGGAAGTGGGCAGCGATTTCCGGCTGGACACGGCGCGGGGGACGATCGAGATCACACCCGCCGGGCATGCGCAACTCGACGAGCGAGGCCACGCACTCGAAGGGCCGTTGCACGGTGCGCGACGCAGGGAGGAATGGGTGCACCGTGCGCTCTGCGCGCTCCATCTGAACGAGAGGGATACCCACTATCTGGTTCGCGACGACCGTGTCGAGATCATCGACGCGCCCACGGGACGCCGCTCCCCCGACCGTGCCTTCGAAGGAGGGATGCACGCATTGATCGAGGCCAAGGAGGGCGTATCGCTATCGCCGCAGCGAGAGACGCTGGCTCGCATCAGCTATCAGCGATTCTTCCGGCGCTATCTGGGCCTGGCCGGGATGACCGGGACGGCGAGCGAGGTGGCACAGGAACTCTGGAACGTCTACGGCCTCGCGACGGTGCGGGTCCCGACGCGGCTGCCCTCGAAGCGAAGGAGCTTCGGAACGAGCGTGCTACCCACGGCCGAGGCGCGTTGGGACACGACACTCGAGCGGGTGCGGGCGCTGCACGGCGAGGGCCGGCCGGTGCTCGTCGGCACGGCGAGCGTGGCTGCGTCCGAAGCCCTGAGTGGCCGCCTCGCGCAAGCAGAGCTTCCTCATCAGGTGCTGAATGCTCGCCAGGATGCCGACGAGGCGAGCGTCATCGCCCAGGCCGGAGAGGCCGGGCGCATTACCGTGGCCACCCAGATGGCGGGACGGGGCACCGACATCCGGCTGACCGCTGATGTCGAGGAATCCGGGGGCCTGGCCGTGCTCGCCACCGAGCTGGGCGAGGCCGCGCGCATCGACCGCCAGCTTTTCGGCCGCTGCGCCCGCCAGGGAACCGCCGGCAGCTACGAGCACCTGGTTTCCCTGGAGGACCGGCTCCTGGAAAAACACCTCCCGGCCTGGCTTCGCCGAGCTCTGGCCCGAGGGACTCTTCCCCCGCGGCTCGTGATCGGGTTCACGAAACTGGCCCAGCTGGCCGAAGAGAGACGAGGTGCCCTGGCGCGGCGGCGTCTCCTCGAGTCCGAGCGGGCTCTCGGGGATCTGCTCGCCTTCTCCGGGCAAGCGGACACCTGATGACGGATTTGCAGGACGAGAAACAGCAGCAGCGCCGACGCCTTTGGGGCGCCATCGGGGGAACGGCCGCGTTCGTCGTTCTGGGCGTGTTCCTGATGCCCGGCCTGGCGCGCCTGCGTGAGGCTCCCTTTCGAGGGTCCGAGGCCGCGGCCCCGACTACGGAATTGTCTCCGATCAGTGTGGAAGGGCCGCTGAGCACCGTGCTGCCGAGCTCCGCGCCTGAGGAGCCTCTCTCCGCCGGTGGCTTCGCGGATCGCGCCTTCGACTGCATGATTGCCCCCAACGAGGTGATCGATATCGGGAGTCCGGTCACGGGCGTGATCGAAGAGATGCCGGTGGAGCGCAGCGACACCGTCGAGGCCGGACAGGTCCTGGTGCGCCTCGAGGCGAATGTCGAGGTGGCCGCGGTCGAGGTTGCCACTGCCCGGGCGAAGCGCCAGGTCGACATCCAGGCCAGCGAGGCGACCCTCGATCTCGATCAGAAGCGCAAGGCGCGCGCGGACCGACTCTTCGAGAACAACGCCCTGTCCCTGGATCAGCGTCAGGAAGTGGAGGCCGAGGCCAAGCTCTCGGGCATCGAGCTGAAGCGTGCACGGGAGGACCAACGGCTCGCGTCGCTGCAGCTGGCTCAGGCCCAGGCCGCTCTCGGGCGTCGGACGATCAAGAGTCCTGTCTCGGGCATCGTGGTCGAGCGCCTGATGGCGCCTGGCGAGGTGGTCGATGAGGAGACCGTCCTGCGCGTGGCCCAGGTCGATCCGCTGCGTGTCGAGGCGATCCTTCCGTCGAGCTGGTTCGGCCGGCTCGAACCCGGCAATCGAGCGGAGATCGTGCCCGAGCCGCCGCACGACCAGGCTCGCACGGCCGAGGTGGCCATCGTCGATCGCATCATCGACGGGGCCAGCGGCACCTTCGGCGTGCAGTTGCGGCTGGCGAATCCCGACCAGGAGCTGCCCGCTGGGCTGCGTTGCACGGTGCGATTCGCAGAGGCGGACCCGGCGAGGAAGGTGAGGTGACATCCGTGCGCATCCTTCTGGTCGAGGACAATCCGGTCAATCAAGCTGTGGCCGTCGCGATGCTCGAGGATCTGGGCTGCGAAATCGACGCTGCCTCGGATGGTGCCGAAGCCCTCGAGTTCATGGCGGGCTCCGAGTACGATCTGGTGTTCATGGACTGCAGCATGCCGGTGATGGATGGCTTTGACGCCACCATCGAGATCCGACAACGCGAGGCAGCTGCCGCGCACGACGGACATGTCCCGGTCGTGGCGCTGACCTCCAACTCGAGTGCGGAAGACCGGAAGAACTGTCTGAACGCGGGCATGGACGACTATCTGAGCAAGCCCTTCACCAAGGAGCAGCTGCGTCAGATCGTGGACAAATGGACCGACGGGATGCAGTCGCAGACGCAGGCCCGGAATCAATCGCCTCGACGACGCGCCACGGATGCAAGCCTTCCGACGCTCGACGCGAGGGTTCTCCGAGCTCTCGACGCACCGGGCGGCCCAGGCAAAGGCCAGTTCGGCCCGCGCCTGGCCGCGACCTTCGTCGATTCGACCCAGCGTATCTGCCGTGAGATCTCCGACGCCGCCGAGGCCAGCGACGCCGCAGCCCTATCCGCGGCGGGCCACTCTTTGAAATCGAGCTCTGCGCAGGTGGGTGCCTTCTGGCTCTCGCGTCTCGCGAAAGAGCTCGAGGCGGCGGCGCGAGCCGGGGATCTTTCCACGGCCGGCGACGTGGCCACCCGGATTCTCGCCGAGTTCGAGGATGTCCGGGAGGCACTCGCAGCGGCCGAGTTCGGGTCGTAAGAGGCCCCGGAATTCCGCGCCAGCCCTAGTCGTCTTCTGCCGCTTCCTCGCCCTTTGCCTCTTGGCTCGCGGCCTGTCCATCCAACACCGCATTCAGATCCTGCTCGTTGGTTGCGGCGCGGCGGAGCGTGGCCTCGAGATCCCGTCGCTCCTCGTTCGACAGGGACAGGATCATCAGCGGGTCTGCGCGTCTCCACAACGGCACCGTGGAGATGGCCATCGCCAGCAGCGAGCTGGCGCGCAGCACCCCGGCGAGCAGGCCCGTGGTCGCTGCCATGGCAATCCCCTCGATCGCGAGCACGAGCCAATCCCGGTCCGCGCTACCTGTCTCCTCGGCATCGCTGAGGACGTCGCGACGCATCTGGTCGAGGGATTGGAAGAAGTCGGTGTGGACGAACGACGCGCGCAGCAAGTCCACCTGGGGGCGTGCCTCGCGGTCGACAGGTTCGGGCTGCTGCTGCGTATCGCCGACCAGCAGCGCGTGGGCGAAGTCTCCTGCGGTGAACTCAGTCTGGTCCCAACGTGGCTCCCAGGCTTCGACCTCTAGCGGCGCGGGGGGCACCGCCAAAACGGGCGTGACCTGCTCGGCGATCGGGGCGGGGCTGGCGGGCGTCGGGGTCGGGAGGGCACCCGGGTTGGTCGGCGCCGGGGGGTTTTCGGTCGGGGTGGGCGGCAGCGAGCTGGGCGTCGGGGTCGACGTCGGGCTCGCGGGCGGCTCGACGGGCATCGGCGTAGGGGCTGCGCCGACCGTGACGCCGAGGCTGGTGCTCGCACTCGTGCCGCCGGCGGCCAGGTCGGCGACCGAGACGCCGATCGTCGCCGTTCCCGTGCCGCTCGGGTCGAAGCTCATGCCGTCGAGAGCCGTCGTGACGTCTGCGACCGAGCCGCGGAAGGTCATCGCGGCATCGTTCAGGCCGTCGCCGACCAGCATCGTGAGGCCTCCCGTAGCTGCCAGGCTGAGCGTTCCACCCCCGGCGCTGAGCGTTACTTCCAGCGGCGTCGCCGGCCCATCCGGGTCACCAATCGCGATTGCCGTGCCCTTGACCGACGAGAACACCAGGCTCTCGCTCAAGTCCATGCTCAGGCCCGCCGGACCGGAGACGGTCACGGCCTCATTCACGTTCAGGACATTCACCGTGACGATCGCCGAGCGCCGCTCGCCGGACAGGTCCTCGACCTCGACCGTCAGGGCGATGCTCGGATTCGTCTCGAAATCGAGGGGAGCGGAGTCGGCCACGAAGAGTTCGCCCGTGGCCGGATCGATGGCGAAAGCGCCCCCCAGGTTGCCGCCGGTGACCGCATAGGCCAGGGAGTCGCCGAGGTCCGGATCTGTAGCAGCCACCGTGCCCAAGTTCGTTCCCACCGCCGAGTTCTCGTCAACGCTCATGACCTGGTCGTTGATCAGGGGGGCGTCATTCACCGGGTTCACGGTGAGGGTGACGCTGGCGACGTTGCTGGTGGCGCCCGAGGTGTCGTCGATGGTGTAGGAGAAGGAGTCGCCGACGGTCTCGGAGCCATCGTGGGAGTAGGTGAGGGTGCCATCACCGTTGTCGACCAAGGTTCCGTTGGCGGGGCCGCTGGTGATAACGATCGAAGAGAGGTCGAGTGCGTTGTCCGGGTCCGTGTCATTGCCGGTGAGGTTGATGGTGACGCTGGCACCCTCGTTGACCGAGGCGGAGTCGTTCGCGGCGGTGGGCGCATCGTTCTGGGGATTCACTGTGACGGTGACGCTGGCGACATTACTGGTGGCGCCGGACGCGTCGTCGATGGTGTAGGAGAAGGAGTCCCCGACAGTCTCGGATCCATCGTGGGTGTAGGTAAGGGTGCCATCGCCGTTGTCGACCAGGGTGCCGTTGGCCGGGGCACTCGTGATGACGATCGAGGAGAGATCCAGGGCGTTGTCGGGATCGGTGTCGTTGCCGGAGAGGTTGATGACGACGGACGCGCCCTCGTTGACGGAGGCGGAGTCGTTCGCGGCGGTGGGCGCGTCGTTCTGCGGGTTCACCGTGACGGTGACGCTGGCGACGTTGCTGGTAGCACCGGAGACATCGTCGATGGTGTACGAGAAGGAGTCTCCGACGGTCTCGGAGCCGTCGTGGGTGTAGGTCAGTGTGCCATCACCATTGTCGACCAGGGTGCCGTTGGCCGGGGCACTCGTGATGACGATCGAGGAGAGGTCGAGGGCGTTGTCCGGGTCCGTGTCGTTGCCCGAGAGATTGATGACGACGGAGGCGCCCTCGTTGACCGAGGCGGAGTCGTTTGCAGCGGTCGGG
>JAAETT010000177.1 GCA_024228115.1 bacterium | reverse complement strand
GTGATGAGTTACGTGGACGGACACAACGATGATCCCACTCCCTTCGTCTGGTCCAAGACAGCAGAAGAGATCATCGAAAAGGTTGGCAGAGCCAGGCGCGCGCTGGATAATGCCCCAACAGCGTGAATCACATCACTAGGGGCTGATAACGGCGAAGGGGGCCTCATGAGCTTCCGTGAGGCCAGACCCCACGCTGTCGTGACAGACATGCGCATGCCCGAATCCGATGGAATGGCCCTGCTCGAGCAGCTAGCTGCGGAGTCGCCAGAGACACCGGTCTTCTGCATCACCGCGTGGCCGCAATGGGAGGCGAGCGCCGCCGCGATCCAAGGAGGAGCCCGGGAGTACCTCAAGTGGCCTCGGGACCTGGATCGCTTGATCGCTTGATCGAGCGAGTTGAAGAGTCCCTTCGATCGCTGGAGTCCATGCGGTCGGTCTCGAGATCGCTTGAGGCGAGGAAGAGGCGCGATCTTCTGACTTCGCTCATGCTGTCAGAGGGAGGGAATGTGACGAGAGTCGCCAAGAGGCTGGGATGCTCCCGGAAGACCGTCTACGACTGGTGTAGTCGCTACGGGATCCGGATTCGCGAGTAGGCGCATTCCACATTGAATCCCGCCCTCCCGTTGGCCCGCTTCGCTGTTGGACGCCCTCAGCTGACGCTTGCGTTGAGTCTCGTGGCCACTGTGGCTTTCAGTGCCGCTTGGTCGGAAGGGCGCGCCAATTCTAGCATCCCGGGGTGTACGCGGTGCGGCGTTGCTTGAGTGTTGCGCCCGCCTGAGATCGGCTGGAGAACCCCTTGCTGTTTAGACGGAACGCTACTCGGTGCATCGTCGTTGTTTGTCTTCTGGCAGCGCCCGTGGCTGCTCTGCCCGCGAGCGTCACGAATCTCGTGACCTTCGGCGATAGCATCACCGATTCCGGCGCGACACCGCACCTGCTCCGAGAACTCGGCTATGACGCGTCCTTCGGGTTCGTGGACGTGAACCTGACACCTCCTGAAGATGGCTACTGGCAGAATCGTTTCACCAACTACTACAACGCGGCAGACTACGTCTCGATCGAACTCGAGGGACAGGTTGCGACATCCAGGGAGTTTGGCGGAGACAACTACTCCTATGGCGGGACGACGGCTGCGGATCAACCGATTCTGTTCGACACATTCCCGCCGTTCCAGAACCTTCCGGATGTGCTTCGCGACTTCGGTCAGAGCCTGTTGCCTCTTCTGGGTGTCGACCTTCTCAATCTCGGTGAGCAGGTTGGTCGGTACCTGTCCGATGTTGGCGGCAGTGCCGACCCGGGGAGCCTGCACGTGATTCATATGGGCGGCAACGACGTCCACACATTGGTGCAGGCCGGTGCGCAAGGGGTCGACCTCAGCCGGGCGATCGAGAGCTCGGCAGACGCGATCCTCGATGCCGTGATGTCACTGCATGCGGCGGGTGCGGAGCACGTCCTGTTCGCAGGCATCTCGAACCCAGGCATCACGCCGAGGTACGTCGGGCGCAGCGACAACATCGCTGCAGCGACCTCGGTCGCAGGCCGCATTCAGGATGCGGTGGGACGTTGATCGAGGCGTGGGCAAGCCACAAGAGCTTTCAGCCCAGGAAGATGCTGGAAGAGGTTCCAGGTGGCCATCAGGTGACCGCCGCGGGAGATCGTGGCTTCGACCAGCTCGGCTTCGTCGACGGGTGCCGCGACCTCGCCGTCACGCCCCACGTCGCACAGAATACGACGAATCGAAAGAGCCGGATCGACGGACGGACGACGCGTCACGAGGGCTACGCCGTCAGCCAGCGTCGCCGAAAGATCGTCGAGGAGGTCTTCGGGTGGATGAAGACGGTCGGACTCTTACGGAAGACGCGTCACCGTGGGCAGCCACGCGTCGACTGGACCTTCACGTTCACGGCCGCCGCGTTCAACCTGGTTCGGATCCGCAACCTCCTGGCTTCCCCGTGAACCTCCTGAGGACCTCGGGGCGGGGCCGGCGCGCGGACCGCGCGGAATGGAGCGGAGCCCCGGACCCCGAGCCTGCAAGCACCCCATCGACGCGACGCTGAGCACGGGCCGCGCGCCGGCCCCGCCCCGAGGCTTCGCGCTACGACCCACCGGTATCCAATTGTAGCACCCTGCTAGGGAACGGCAGGCCCTCTGGTGCATCCGGTTGCATCGCGGAACGCCCCTGCCTATGGGTTCGCCGGCGGCAACGCATCGATGAAATCGAGATGGTCTTCCCAGCCCGGGAGGCACTCCGCCCACGCCCCCGGCTGACAATCGCTGTCCGATTGTCGGAGAAGCGCGAACACGCTCATGGGGTCGAGGCCCGCCTCTTCGTACGCGTCGAAGTCAGTCGGGGAATCACCGTAGGCGAGGACGAACTCTAGTCCGAGTTCGTCCTCGATCTGCCAGATCGCGTCCCGCTTGTAGCGCCTCGTCTCTGCGCCGGCGATCAGAAGTCTGTCGGCGAAATAGATAGGGACGTCAGGAAAGCCCTGGGTGCTGAGCCAGAGCGTCGTCGGAATCTCAACCACGCTCGGGCGCGCCGTCAGGAGCACCACCTCGTATCCGAGATCCAGGTAGGCGCGAACCGAATCCTGCGCGAACGGCCTCGTGCCAAGCAGGTCGAGGGTGTCGCGTGAGAGCGTCCCGTCGACGTCCATGAGGACGGCCTGACGGATCTCGCCCGGCGCGTTGGGCGGCTTGGTGCAGCCCGTGAGCAGAAGTATGGAAGCAGCGACCGCGACGCAGGTCAACTTCAGAAACATGAGCACCCCCTGGACGGCGCCTCGCCCGCCCGTAAAGCGCCGATCGAAAGCCGGCGCACCTTCTGGGCCTGAGTTTCAGGCCGGTTTGAAGAAGTTCCCCCCCAGAACACGCAGAAGTGTACTTATCCCCGAGGGCGCGAAGCTGACCATTTTATGACCTGCGACGATTCGGGCATCAGATCGCACCGATCTTGTGGGCCCAATGCGTCGAGTCGTTAATTCTCCTGGGCTGTTCCGGTTCCTCGGAACAGGGAGGGCTCACATGTCACTTGGTTCGCGTTGGATCGTCCTGGCACTCGCGCTGCTGACCCTGCCGCTCGTTGCGGCGCGCTGCGACGAGCGGCGGGGAACGTCTCCTGATCCGCTTTACCCCTTCGTCCTCGTGCACGGGTTGTTCGGCACACAGACGTACACCGGAGGGCTCGACTACTGGTATCGCATCCCGGAGGCGATGGAAGACGAGGGCGCGAGGGTCTTCATCGCGCAGTTGAGCGCGGTCGGAGGAAGTACGGTTCGCGGCGAGCAGCTTGTCGCGCAGGTCGAAGACGTGCTCGCGCTGACCGGCGCGGCGAAGGTCCATCTCATCGGTCACAGCCAAGGAGGGTTGGATTGCCGGTTTGCCGCAGGCGTCCGCCCTGATCTGGTGGCTTCCGTGACCACGGTTGGAACTCCCAACAAGGGCGCTGAGTTGCCCGGCCTCCTCGCGCGCGGGATCCTAGACGACGGGTCGTTCTCGAGTGCCCTTGTCGACCTGTTCGGCGCGTCGCTGGTGCCGCTCGTCGAGTTGATCGGGGGGAGCGCCGACCCGCTCGAGGTTCGTGCCGCGGCCGAATTGCTGGCCCCCGAGACCGTGGCGGCCTTCAACGAGCAGTTCCCGCGTGGCCTGCCGATCGGTTGTCACGACGGGGACGCGGAGGTTGATGGGGTGCGATATTACTCGTGGACGGGGAGCTCGACGGTGACGAACCCGCTCGACATTACGGACGCGCTGCAGGCGGTCGCGGGGTTGGTCTACCTCGGCGTGCCAAGCGATGGGCAGGTGACCGTGTGCAGCGCCCAGTTCGGTCACGTGATCGCCGACGACCTGCGGATGAACCATTTCGACCAAGTGAATCAGGTGCTCGGGCTCACCTCTCTGTTTGAAGTCGACCCCCGAACGCTCTTCCGCGACCACGTTCGGCGACTGGCCGAACTCGGTCTGTAGTTCGCCCCGTGGTCTGGTGCGATGCGCCGGGTGCGGGTCGGGCATCGCTCGATCGCGGGGGCTCGTCGGGCGCGACGTGGTAGTAGGTCGGGGTCCGCACCGTGGCCCGACTCCCATCCCCAACTTCGGACTTCCATCCCTATTTGTTCCCTCCCCCATTTGGGTTGGGGAGGGGGAGGATTCGGAGCGTCCTGGCTGAGCAGTTCGTGACAAAGCGCGTTGGATCCCGTGACACGCGTTGACGCAGCGCGTTAGGGTGCTACTTCCCTTGCCACTCGAACATGTTGCCGGACTCGCTTCGCGGTCCCAGGCAGGAGATCAGTCATGAGGAAGTCAGTCATGGTAGGGAAGCCGATCGGGAGGACTTTGGTGCTGGGTGCGCTCGCGCTCGTGCTGTCAGCGATGAGTTGCGAGCCCGGTGCTGAGGGGTCCGGCCCGACGTGCACGGACGAGCGACGCGCAGTGATCGTCGACTTGGACGGCACGATGACCGACGACCTGATCGCACCGTGGGCGCTCAGGGACGGGACCGCGGAGCTGATCGAGGCCTATCAGGGGCTCGGCTACGAGGTCATCGTGCTCACCGGCCGATGGGTCGGAGACCTGAGCGGTTTCGGGGGGATCTCGGCGGTCGACGTCGCGGACTTCTTCGACTGGCCCCTGTGTCAGGAGATCTGCGCGTGCGTCTGGTGGGATCTGTCCGGGAACTGCACGAAGCGGATCTGCGAGGATGTGTGTGCGCCTGCCTTGAGCCTGTTCGACCTCACGGACATCATCACGTTCGCAACGCCCGAGTTCGTTCGTTGGGTGACCGAACTATGGATCGACTGGAACGGGCTGACGCCCGATGAGGTGATCACGTCGCCGACGTTCATCTTCCCCGTGGAAATCATCGACTTCAAGATCGAAGTCATGCAGTCGCTGATCGACGAGGGGGTGGTCCTGACTCACGGCTACGGAGACGACCTGGCCGACATTGTCGCATACGAAGCGGTCGGGATTCCGGCCGACGGCCTCGTGGGCGCTCGGCGGCTTCTGACGGAGTCCGACTGTCTCGGCGACTTCACGCACTGCGTCGCCGACGGCTTCGGGCCGCACATCGAGTCCTATGTGTCGGAGCAGTTGCCCGTCTGTGACTGATCCACGGGGCGTTCGCGTGCCTGGGCCTGCTGCGCCCGAGTGCGGTCGGAGGGCGCGCGTGTCATGGATGCAGGAACTCGGCACTCGGCTCAACCGCGAAGCCGGGAGCTGGTTCGCACGGGCCCGCAACCCGTTCCCGGCTCTTGACGACGGGTCTTGCTGCATAGGCGATGTCGATCTCTAGGTGGACCGGCCGCGAGGCCCTAGTCAGTCCACCTCGGCCGGGGAGGGGCTTCTGGCGTCCGCGCGTTGGCAGGTCTGCTATCGTGAGGCGCCTTCTTTGGAGGGGCTGCGTGGCGCGCGTCTTGTTGGTCTGGGAGCTCGGCGCGCAGCTCGCGCATCTGCGCAATCTGGAACGCGTTGCCCGCATTCTGGCGAGTCCGGAGAACGTCGTCGCGGTGGCGCTTCGCGAACTGGATGACGCGACACGTTGTTTCGGCGATCTGTCCGTCCAATTCTACCAGGCGCCGCTCCGACACCATCCTTCCTTGGCGCCGCCTGGTGAGTTCCTCTGCTTTGCGCACCTGCTGGCCGCCGCCGGCTTCGACGACGAGGATTCGCTGACGACGCGACTGTCCGCGTGGCGGAGCATTCTGGATGGGTTTCGGCCCGACCTCGTCGTCTGTGACCACAGCCCTACCGCGCTACTGGCGAGCCGAGGGCTCCCCGTCCGCCGCGCCGTCTTGGGGCCGGGTCTCTTTGTCCCCCCGCCGGCGTCGCCTTGGGGCGTTCTTCCCGGCGTCAAGGTCGACGCAGCGCGGACAGAGAAGATCCAGCATGACGAGGAGCGCGTTCGCTCCGTCGTGAACGCAGCCGCGGACGCACTTGCGATCCCGCCGCTCCGCGCGCTGTCCGATCTCCACGACGGCGCCCGCTCGTGGCTGTGTACCGTGCCCGAGCTCGACCCCTTCGGTCCACGCCCTGACGAGTCGTATTACGGAGTGGGAGGCGTCCCGGGCGCGGCGCTCCCGCCCTGGCCGTCCGCGGATGGGCCTAGGATCTTCGCGTATCTGGCGCCTTTTCCGCGCCGAGGCGAATTCCTCGCAAGCCTCCGCGACGCCGGCGTCCCCGTTCTCGTGCACGGACGCGGGATCCCCGCACCGGAGCGAGCGAGAGTGAGCGGGGAGACCCTGCGTTTCGTCGACCCTCTCGTCGACCTGCGCGGTCTGGCGGAGGCGTGCGACTTGTTCGTGTCGAACGGCTCTCACGGAAGCGTCCTGCAGACGCTGCGCGCGGGCGTCCCGCAACTGGTGGCTCCCTGGTTCCGAGAGCAGCAGTACACGGCGAGCGCTGTCGAGTCCCTCGGGGCGGGGGTCGTGGTCGACGCGCGGCGTGGCGACTTCGCGAAGGCACTCGAGGCGTCGTGGGCCGCGCCGGTGCGGGATCGGGCTCGCGCGTTCGCACGGCGGCATGAGGGCGCGTCGGCCCGCGAGCAGCGATCCTTTGAGGTCGAGGTGCGGTCGCTGGCGACCGACGACCGTTGAGCCTTCGGGGCGGGACGCCGTGAGCTACCGGCTGCTCTCCTCGTGCTCGACCGACGCGGCGCGGATGGTGCTCTCGCCGACTACACGGGCATCGCCATCTGCGACGGCTACAACGCCTACGATGCGCTCTTGCGGGAGCGGAAAGGCTCAGATCTCACGCTCGCGCACTGTTGGGCGCACGTGCGGAGGAAGTTCGTCGAAGCGGAACCCCACTACCCCGAGGCCGGCGAGATGATCGACCGGATCGGCCAGCTCTACGCGATCGAGGCGGAAGCGAAGCGAGTGAGCCCCGAGGAGCGGCTGGCCACGCTGGCCGCCCTTCGCGCGACGCAGTCGAAGCCGGTCCTCGACGAGATCCGCACTTGGCTGATGACGCAGCGAGTGCTGCCGCGCTCTGCACTGGGGAAGGCCATCGCCTACACGAGCGGCCTGTGGCCGGGACTCGTGCGGTTCCTCGCGGACCCGAAGATCCCGCTGGACACGAACTCCGTCGAGCGGGCGCTGCGCGGCGTCGCCGTGGGCCGCAAGAATCACTACGGGAGCCGATCGGAGCGAGGGACCCGCGTCGCCGCGCTCTTCTACTCGTTGATCGAGTCCGCCAAGCTGTGCCACGTCGAGCCCCGGGCCTATCTCCAGGAAGCGACAGTGCGTGCGGTTCGGAACCCGGGCACGGTGACCCTCGCGCGCGATCTCACGTGTTCCGACGCATGAGCCAGGAGATCATGCTGCGCTCGGCGCCCGAAGGCGTCCACGAGGGCGGGGACTCCGGGCGGAAGAGGTCTTCCGTCCGCGCGGAAGAGGTCTTCCCATTCGCCACGGCTCCATGCTCCCAAGTGCCTGAAAGTGCTAGGGCGACGCAAGCGGCACGAGTCTTGCTGTATGAATTCGCAGGGAAGGGGAACCGCCGACAGGCGGCTCCCCTTCCCGTCTTTGTGCGACACGGACAAACCGATAGTCATACCGGAGGGGAGAATCATGCTGAGTTTCAAGAGGGTCCTTCTCATCGGTGCGCTGACGCTGGGCGCGGCATCGATGACGACAGACGTCGCTCGAGCGACCGTCATCGATCTGAACGATCAGCGGGGGAGCAGCGGAGACTTCACGTTTTCCTCACCGACGGATGGCCCACTCGGGGCGAGCGGCATCTCACTCGCCTTCAGCGCCGGAATCTTCGATTCGGGGAACCCGGGCGACAACCAGGGCGCGTACGCCCTGGACGCCGCAGAGGACTACTTCTTCGTGTCGGGCTCGAATGGGTCTGGCACGACGGAGACCATCATCCTCTCGGGTCTGACCGCCTCTGCCTATGATTTCACGCTCTATGCTTCACGGGCCGGCAACTCCACACAGCAAGGGCAGATCGCCGACTACACGATCCACGGCCTGTTCAGTGACGGGGGCGAGTCCGACGACTTCGAAGCTTTCGCGGACGGGTTCAGCGCCGGTACCGAGATGCTCTTCAGCAACGTGAGTCCCATCGCGGGTACCATCACGATTTCAATCACAACGAATCCGGGCGACCCCTTCCCGACCCTCGATGGCGGCTCGGCGATCTCGGGCCTCGACAACTACCACGGGCTCATCAGTGCGATCGCCTTCACACCCGTGCCCGAGCCCGGGACGGGTTCCCTGCTGCTTCTCGGGCTGGGCGTACTCACGGCGGCCGCTCGCGCACGCAAGTAGCGGATAAGCGGTTCAATCGGGGTTTCGAGGTCCGACAAGGTCCCGTTCTGACAGATTTCGGGGGAATCCCAGGCTACGAGGACCGTAGGTGGTCATGGCCGAGGTCTACGAGCGCCTCGTCGCCGCCGGCAAGCCCCGAAAGCTCGCCATGGTTGCCATCGCTCGAAAGCTCGATGGCGACCGCCCACCAGATCCGAGATCTGATCACCGAGACCACCACGGGCAGCGTGCGACCCCGCCTTCCGCGCGAGGTGCGCGATGACGTCTGCCGTTACGCAGCTCGCCGGCGCGAGCAGGGCGCGCCCTGGGCGGCGTCGCCGTCGGCAGGGAGAATCACTACGGGAGTCGGTCAGAGCGGGGCACCCGGGCGGCGGCGCTCTTCTACTCGCTGATCGAATCGGCGAAGCTGTGCGGCGTCGAGCCGCGTGCCTATCTGCGAGAGGCCACGCTGCGGGCTGTCCGGAACCCGGGGGGCGGCCACGCTTGCGCGCGACCTCAAGTCACCGGAGTCCTGAGAGAAATCGGCGATTGACCTGCCAGCCACGAAGAAGCGACAGTGGCCGAGGACCTACGCTCAGGGGACTCCGCTGTCCCTGCGCCCCATCCCTACTTGAAACCTGACCCGGATTCGGACGCGCGCCCTCGGCATTTCCTGGGGCTCGTGCAGCCGGGCCTCCACGGGGTCCTCCAGTCTCCCTGTGTCGGCGGCGGTCCATCGTCTCGCTCGCGCTGCTTCGGCGCGTTCGGTCCTCGGGCAGGCTTCAGTCGTTCGCGGGGGCGGGAGCCGCTGGTTCGATCGCGCATAGTGGTCTCGAGCACCGCTTCGTGGCAGCTGGTCAGTGTTAGATCGGCGAAAACTCGCCTCGAGGGGGGGTTTTTCGTTGAGTGGGGTAACCCCCCCCAAGTAGTATCGGCTCGTTCGCGGTTCCGAATAGTTCCGCCCCGTTTTCACCTGACCGTTTCCGTGCCCGTTCGCCGTCCCTCATTCGCACGAAAGATCCTCCATGACAAGTCTACGCTCCGGGTTGTTGCCCCTCACCGTGCTGGCCGCTCTGCTCGTCGCCAGTCCCTCCGGGGCATGGAAGCCGTATACCCACAATACGACCGCCTTTCAGGCCTACGATGATGCCATCTCTTGCGACGACCCCGTCGCGTGTGCCTCAGGTGGGACCAACGAGGGCGGCGGCGACGTCGAGGTCAACGGCAACCACTACGCCCTCGACCCGGCACTCGTTACGGCGTTGCGAAGCTGGCCGGCCTACTACAACGCCGGTGTGATCGGGCCCGATGGCTTCCCGGACCTGACCTACGGGCAGTCGACGATTCACCCGGAGCTCACCGGCGAATGGCTCCAGCACGTGCTCAGCAGCGCGTGGGCGGATCAGGATGGCGCCGCCGTCGACGCGGACGGCAATCCCTTGACGGCGGAGCAGAAAGAGCAGGCCCTCGCCTTCGCGTACGGCTTCCTGACCCATGCTGCGGGTGACATGTGGGGCCATACGATGGTCAATGACTTCGCCCGCGGAGCCTTTCCCGGCGTGGCGGACGTGCTGTCGCGTGACGACGACGCCGGCATCGCGATTCGTCACACCATCGCCGAGGGATACGTCGGGGATGCCACCCCCGGGTTCGACGGCAACTCAGACCGCGGTCTCTGCACGGATGCTGGCTCCACTTGTGCGTCGGACGCGGACTGCAGTGGCTCGTGCACCGACAACCAGTGCACATCGGTCTCGTGCACCGAAGACTCCGACTGCAATTCGTCATGCCAACTCGTTGGCCTCTGCGCGGACGGCGCGATGTGCACCAGCGATTCGGACTGCTCCGCCGGGCCCTGTGACTTCTCCGACGACAGCTCTCCGGCGATCTCGTTCGCGGCTCCGTCGGACTTCATCTACCGGACGTTGATCGACCCGAGCGCGGCGACGCCGCTGGACGGCCGAGGCCCTCTGATCGGCTTCTTCCTCGATCTGCGCGCCGACCTGGCAAGCTATCGAGACGGCTTGAACGGGGACCTCAGTCAGGTCGACGACCTGACTGACCTCGTCGACGACTTCCAGGCCGACGACGCGATCGTGGCTGCTGCAGAGGGAATTCTGGCCGACATCGAGACCGATGTGGCTGCCGTGAACACGCAGTGCGCCGTCACGACTGAAACCGTCGAAGCCTGCATCACGCTACCGGCGCTCCTGGGTGGCGGGGAGTTCTGTTCCGGGGATGCCTCCGTGCAGTGCGACTTCCAGTTCCAGAACCTGTGCAATCTCTGCACAGACGTGGGTGGCACCGTCTCGAACGGGGAGTGCTTCCCTCCGGCCGAGGTGAGCATCGATGTCGTGAGCGATCCGCTTGCGTGCGTGTTGAGCCTCGGTGATCTGAGTGTCTCGGTTGCCGCGGCGTCGGCGCAGAGCGTTTTCTCCTCCGTGAGCTTCGACTCGCTGCCCTCGTTGAGCATTCCGCCGACACCCGCTGAGATCAGCGCGATCGGTTCGTTCCTGACAGACAACACGATCGTTGCGGATGCCCAGACGGCCGTCCTTCTGGCACAGCAATCGCTCGAGGTCGCCCGAGAACTCCTGTTGAAGCTCTACATCGACGCCTGGATCGACGACATCGACCAGGGCCTGCGTGGGTGGCCTGAGGGCGTCGGGCTCGCCACGACCCGCGGTCTGTTCGATCCTCAGGCCCGCCGCGACTTCATTCAGAACACCCCCGGTGTCCAGGGCGCGAGCGGGGTTCCGATCAGCGGCGGCTGCGCCAACTTGTGCAACCCCGCCGAGGGGGGTGACGACACCAGCACGCTGTGCGTGACCTGCGAAGCCGGAATCGGTTTGGGTGCCGTGACGAGCGCTCAGCTCGACCCGTTTCTCGCGTCGGACATCCCCAAGATGCTGGGCTTCCCGGATGACATCGTCGACCTCCAGGTCATCCTTTTTGACTTCGTTGGCGACCTGACGTTGACGTTGGTCAGCAGCTTGAGGGGCCCGCTCAATCCGCTCGTGAGCACCGTAGCCGACGTCCAGATCTGGTTCTCCGACCTGTACATCCTGGTCTTCAAGGAAGTCTTCGGCATCGATGTCGAAGCGCTGGACGAGTTCCTGTACAACGCACCGCAGTACATCTGCCTGGACGACGATACGCCCGAGGGCGTTGGATCGTTCGACTTCCCCGCCGCGGTCCCGTCGGGAGGCGACATCACGTTGTTCCCGCCGTCCTTGATGACCCCCGATCCGGTGGAGGAAGACGACCGGCTGGACGACTTCGTCCTCAACCTGGTTCTCCCGCAGATGACGCACCACGAGCCGCCCCCGGATCCCAATTTCGAGGACGGCTGCGGTCCGCTGAAGGACGAGGCTGAAGTCGCGTTCGGCGACGGCGCCGCAGATGCGGTCGCAGCGAGCGATCTGCTCGAGGATGAAGCAGGGCCGCTGACCAATACGGTGACGCTTTCGAAGCTCCTGCTCCTTGGCGGCAGCGAACTGAATCGGTTGCTCGGTGACATGACCGGGCGCACGATCGCGACCTACGCCGACGGCACCGTGCCGGCGAACGTGATGGTCAACGGTCTCGGTACGGTCGACCTGTCGGGCTTCGATCCTGCCTACGGCGAGGTCGACACCTGGCTGCGATCCATCGACGGCGACCACCACTGGCGGAAGGACGGGGCCCCGCGCTTCTGTGACCTGGAGGACGACATCGACTGCTGCCCGTCCGGTGCACCGTTCTGCACGCAGGAAGCGGATCACGTCGATCAGGATCCCACCTGCGGTGTCGGCGACGGGCCTTGTCCCCGAGAGGCCCTGCTGAACGGCGGGAACGGAAACATGCCGCTCTTCGAAAGCTGTGTGCTCCGGCCGGCGTTCCGCGAGTTGTTCATCGATTGGGAGAACGGCGACGAGACGTTCCCGGATCTGAACGATGACACCTCTGCTGATCCGTCGAACGACCCGAGCGCGCCGGCTGCCAACCTCGCGGTCAGCGGGTCCAGCTTCGTCGGTGCGAACCTCTTCGTCGCCGCCGGGAATCAGCTCACGCTGAGCGCCGTCGACACCCCGGCGGGCCAGGGCTTTGCCGACGAAGATCTCGCGCTGGAGCTCCGCGTGTATGCCTCCGGCGACACGCCGGGCAGTTTCGCCGCGGCCGAACAGGGCGAGACGTTCAGTCTCGTCGGCGTCGATGGCGACTTCGTGGTCGAGTATCGGTCCGGCGACCCGTGCCACCCCATCGCGGACGTCACTGCGACCATGCAGACCGCGACGTTGGATACGACGGCTCCGACCGTGTCCTGTGGCGGTGGCTCCGGCGGGACCTTCGATACGGACACTCAGGTCAGCGTCTCCTACTCGGCAGACGATGGCGATGGGGCTGGAGTCGCCTCCGCCGAGGGGCAGGTCGACGGGTTCCTGGCGACGGGAGGCACGGCAGCCGCTCCCGCCGGGAGTTCGCTCGACGCGTACGAGTTGCTTCCCGGGACCCGTACCGTGCTCGTCGACGCAGAGGATGAGGTGGCCAACGCAGATCAGGTTCCGTGCGAGTTCGAGGTGCACGCCACCTCCGAGAGCTTGGTCGCGAACCTCGAGCGGGCCACCACTGAGGGCGACATTCCCGAGTCGGTCGCGACGACCCTCCAGCTGTCCCTGAGTCGGGCACAAAGGTGGCACCGGCTCGGTCAGTTCGAACGGGAGAAGCAGGATCTCCAGCGCTTTGCGGACCTCTTGGGAGGCGCCGCGGGGCAGGTGAATGCGCAGACGTCCGCACGGCTCGTCGAGTTCGCGCTGGATGCCATTCAGCAGCTTCCGGCTAGCGGATCCGTCTGCGGCATCGGCATCGAGCTGGTCCTGCTCGTTCCCCTGGTTCGTCGGCTTCGCCTGCGCCGGCGGAACCGCTGATTGCGGATTCGATCCGCGGCCATTCCATCTTTGAGAAGTCCAAACGCGTGGAGGCGGGCCAAAAAAGAGAATGCGAGACGGAGCCTGTTCGACGAGAGAGTCTCAGAGACCGCTCACGGCCATCGTGTTCTGGAAGATTTCCGCCCGCCCGGGTGAGAGTCGCGAAGGAAGAATCCTGTGTTGAGACGTGCCCTTGAGGCGATCGTGGCCTTCCTGTTGGTGGCGCCCGCCGCCCACGCCATCCCGATGACGTTTACGAACCTCGCCTCGTGGCAGGCCGCCGTAGGCCTCGCTGAGTCGGTGGCGGATTTCGATGCCGAAGCGACGGGCGTGATCGCTTCGGGGGGGAGCGCGGACGGGATCACCTTCTCCTACGCGTTTGCAGGCGGCGAGGAGCTGGTCGTCACCGATGCCTTCGACACGACGTCGGCGCCGAACTTCCTCGGCACGGACGACTTCGATCTGTTGGCAGACGGCAACGAGTTCTCCATGGCGTTCGCAGCCTCGAACGCGATCGGTCTGTTCATCCTGAGCGCGGACGTGTCCGGCGGGTTCCTCGTCGACGGAGACATTTCGCTCACGGCGGGGGGCGGGACCGCGACCCTCGATGTTTCCGAGATCGAGGCGAGCCTTGCCTCGGGAGCGGACGTCCTCTTCCTCGGCATCGTCGACCCCGACGCCACCTTCGCGACGGCCTCCCTGACGACGCCCAATGTGGGGTTGATTCCCGACTTCTTCTACAACGTGGATGACGTTCGCCTCGCTCTTCTCCCGGTCCCGGAGCCCACGATCGCCGGGTTGATCTGTTCCTTCGCGCTGTGCTGCTGGCACCTGCGAGGCCGCCGCCGGCGCGTCTAGCGCGCTCTCCCGGTCCGGTGGGGCCGGGGGCGAAGTGTCTCCCGAGTTCCCCCGTCCGGTGGGGCCGGGGCCGGCGTGTCTAACGCGCTCTCCCGGTCCGGTGGGGCCGGGCCCGGCGCGCGGTTCGGCGTCCTGCCGGTCGGGCGCGCCAGGTGGGTCTGAGAATTCAGATCCCTGCGGGTGTTTTCGCGGACCTTCTCGACGACCGCGGAAGGCGGCGGCGCCTTGCATTCGGCCGTCGCGGCGGGCGCCGCAGCGCCCTCGGGAGCTCACGGGGTTCCCCGAGGCGCGCCGAATCGCGTTCCTCACTGCGGTCCGTGACGCGCCCGAGGCATCGCCGCGCTACCGCCCCCAGAGGGCGCCCCGTTGGTTTGAAAATGATCGGCTTCGGGGGGTGTGCCCTGTATCAACATGGGGCGTAACCACTTCCTGTGTGTCTAGGGGCACCCCTGTATGAAACGCGCTTTCTCGATTCTGAACCGGCACGCACGGCGGCGTCTTGCCGCCCGTCGACGCAAGGACCATCACGGCCGTCGTCCGCGCGTTGGCCTCGAAGCGCTCGAGCCGCGGATCCTGCTCTCGGCGGATCCTGTGCTCGACGTCGTCCGGGCGGGCTTGGAGCCCGCCGCCGCCGTGGTGGCGCCCCTCGACCCGTCGGACCTACCGGTCGACCCTGTGGAGGCCCCGGCCGAGCACCTCTACGCGCCTGTGGGAAACGCGGATCTCATCGGCAGCCTCCACGACGTGCTCGCGGAGGGGCACGTCGTCGACCATTCCCACAATGCGGCGTCCGACGCGCGTGAAGAGGCGGGGCCGGATGCCGACGCGCCCCAGGTCGTCTTCCTCGACTTCGACGGGGCCGACGACGCGGTCTACGAGGGACCCGTCACGGTCTCGGACATCGAGGTCGCTCCGTTCGCCGCGCCCGAGAGCTTGCGCGGGCAAGAGGACGCGATCCTCGCTGCGATGATCGACACCTTGGAGGGACTGTTCGATTCCAGTTCGGTGGTCTTCACGGCCGAGGGTCCCGAGGAGGGACTCGACTACTCCACCGTCTACGTCGGTGGAGACGGCGCAGCGTTCGCGCAGTACGGCTTCTTCCTCGGGCTCGCCGAGACCATCGATGTCGGCAATGCCGATCGCTCCGACGATGCCTTCGTGTTCTCGGAGGCGCTCAACGAGCTGCTCGAAGGCGGGCGGGATGGGTCTTCGTACGCAGGCTTCGGCCCCGACGTGTCCCGGATCTTCCTCGAGGATGCGGCGTCGTATGGCGGCGCGTTGGCCGCGGTGGTCGGCCACGAACTCGGCCATATCATCGGTGGCGAGTCTCATGCCGAGCACGCCGTGGAGCACGAAGGCCCCCTCGACGAGGTGGCCTTCAAGCCGTACACGCACTTCCAGATCGCCGAAGACGTCCGGGCGGACATTCTCGACGATGGTCTCATCACCCTCGAAGGCCAGGCGTACGAACTCCACCCGCTAGTGCTCAGTGCGCTCCGGGACTATCCGAGCTTCTACTACGCCGGGTCGACGGGACCGGACGCCTTCCCCGACATGCTCTTCGGCCAGTCCCTGGTGCACCCCGTGGACACGGGCGTCTGGGGCCAACGCGTACTGGATTCAGCGTGGGCGGCCCAGACGGATCCGGCCTGGAGCGACGCCGAGCGGTCCCAAATTCTCGCCTGGTCGTATGGCTTCCTCAGCCACGTGTCGGCCGACGTGTGGGCGCACACGCTCGTCAACGAATTCGCCGAGGGTGCGTTCCCTGCCGTCGGCGCTCTTCTGACGGATGAGCTCGCCCAGAGCAATGTGATTCGGCACCTCCTCATCGAGGCCTACATCGCCGACGCAAGCCCCGGTTTCGACGCGAATGGGGCGCGGTCGCTGCTCGTCGACGGCGACATCTCCGACGACGCGACACCTGGGATCGAGTTCGATGCCCCGGTCCGCTTCATCTACGAGGCGCTCACCAAGCCTTTCTCGAATGATCCGTCGGTCACATCGGACAATCCGGATGGCTCGCGGGGACCGCTTCTCGATACCCTGTTCGAACTGGAACAGGTGGTCGGGGAGGCCGCCTCCGCCGCCAGCCCGCGTCCTGATGAGTCGTTCTTCGATCTCTCGTTGTTGGCTCTCGACGGCGACCCGTCCAACGACCCTTCGGAAGAAGACCTGCTGTCCGCTTACTTGCACGAGTGGTCGGACAGCGTGGGATCGACCATCGAGAACTGGGGGCAGTTCGGGCTGGCGACGGCGCGGGCACTCTTTGACCCCGGGGCCGCGCGAGATCTCGAGAACCTCAAGGGCGAAGAGCTGGGCTCCGAGCTGGATCGCCCGCGCGTCGAGATCGAGAGCCGGGTCTCTCTGCTCCAGACCCTTCGAGCGCAACTCGACGATCTCGACGGCGACGGGAACAACGACGACTCGTTCATCGACAACTACCTGCTGCCGGCGTTCGGGGTGCCGCGAGACTTCGCGGCCGTCCGAGGAACGTTGGCCGACTTCTCCGATCTGGTCACCGACGAAATTCTGGCGCCCATCGGCGTGGCGTTGCGCCCGGTGGACCAGGCGCTCGGCGACCTCACTCAGTTCGTCGATGACTTCCTGAAGGACCAGGTGCGGGAGAAGTTCGGTGTCGACATCGACGTGTTCGAGCTGCTCTGGGACAACCTTCCGTCCAAGCTCGACCTCGCGCAAATCACGATCGGTGGCGTGACCCTGCCGATCTTCGAGGAGGGAGATCGCGAGCGTCTCGACGAAATCCTCGGCATCGAAGGAGCGTCGCGAGCGGTTCCCTTCGACGACGTGGTGGGCCCGGTCGTCGACACCCTCGACGCCCTCACCGGGACCGACGTGCAGAGCGGCCTCGACGAACTCGAGCAGATCGTCGCGGAGAACCCCGGTCTGGGTCTGGCGTTCCACGACGACGCCGCCGGGCGACTCAACGACAACGTCGAGTTCGACAAGGACCGGTTCGCCGGGTACCGGAACTCGGTCACGCTCGCCAAGCTCGTGCTCTTGCACGAAGCCGACCCGCTCGGTGGCGGCGAGGTCGAAGGCGAACTGAGCCGGTTGATGACCAACCTGGTCGGGCTGGCCGATGGCGGCGGGTCGATTCTGGGGATCGATGTCGACGGCGACGGGGCGATCACGTTGCCGGGCGCGGGAGGGGTCGACCTCCCGTCCTACGATTTCGGCCTGCTGAATCTCCACGGCGCGCACGGCGGGAACGTGTTCACGGCCACCGTTCAGCGCCCGGGCGAGACCGTGTCGACGAACGTTCTCGAGGCCCTGTCGGAGGGGGGGCGGGAGCAACGCCCCGCCGACGAGAGCCCCTGGCTCACGTCGATCGACCGCGATCACGTGTGGCGCGAAGACAACCTGACGTCGACGACGGCGAAGTACCGCTTCGCCGCCCCGGGCGATGGAAGCTCCACGACCCGGGTCACGTTCGACGGTCTGTCAGCCGGTGCGTACGACGTTCAAGTCACCTGGGCGACGCGGGGCGAGATCGACCCGGCGACCGATGTGCCCTACCGCGTCTTGGACGGCACCACCGAGGTGGGCACCGCGTCGATCAGTCAGCGCTTCTTCCCCGTCGGTGAACGGGTGGACGTCCCGGTCTCCGACACCGGCACGGTCGAGCTTACCTTCCAGAGCCTAGGCAGTTTCGACGTCTCAACGGGCTCGCTGGCGGTCGAGATCAGCAACGCCGGGGATGGCTTCGTCGTCGCGGGGCCCGTCCGGATCGTATCCCTGGAGACAGGGGAGGCGACTCTCGTCGAGCTCTCGCGCGATGCCGATTTCGCCTTCGCGAACGACGTCGACGGGTACGTCGAGAGCGGGGCCTGGTCCGATCTCGCCTTCGAACAGGGCGGCGGGAACTTCGCGCTGTGGGAGAGCGATCTCTTGCGGCCCGCGTTCCGCTCGCTCTTCCGAGATTGGGAGAACGCGGATCTCGCGTTCCCGGACCTGGGCGACGACGCGACCACCGACCCCAACAAGGTCGCGGGAGGCGTCGTTCCGGAGTTCGTGTATCCGGACCTCTCCACGAGCTTCGACCTGCTGATCCCCGCCGACCTCGGCGACGGCGTCGACCTGGTGCTGAGCGGCGACGTGGTCCGGGTCGAGACCGGCGACTTCGTCCTCGGCACCGTCTCCGGTGATGGCGACGCCACGCGTGACACCCTCGACCTGTCCGTCCAGGGCCGTCTCACGATCGTCGGCGATCTGGGGGGGCTGGGCGTCGGAGACCTCACGCTGCAGGCGACCGAGGGCATCTTCGTCGCCGAAGGGGTCTCGATCTCCAGCCGCCTCGAGGACGCGCTGGGGGGGTCGACCGGTGCCTCGGGTGAGATTCTGCTCGCCGCACCGACGATCCAGCTCGGAGCGGGCGTCGTGGTTCGCGCCGACGGCGATGGGGCGTTCGCGGACGGCGACCTCGAGCTTCGGGCCGAGCGCGATGACGATCTCACGTGGACGCTGGACGGCGACTTCTTCCAGCTCGGCCTGACCGATCTGACGGCCTCGCTGATCGACCTCGGCGCGGGCTCCCAGCTCTACGGCGGGAACGTCACCGTCGCGACGGCCGCGTCGATCGCGAAGCTCGCGGACACGTCCGGGGATCCCGATTCGCAGCTCGATGCGCAGCTGGAGTTCGACATCGACGAGGGTCGTTTGTTCGAGTTGTCGAGCGCCGCGGCGGCGATCTCGTCGGCCTCGCTGTCACGCGTGACGGTGCGCGAGGGAGCACGGATTCGAGCGGACGGCGACGTCGTGATTCGGGCCGACGCCGATTCGTCCGCCGACCTGACGACCAACGGTCGATTCCTGGGCGTCTCCTACGGGAGTTCGACGCCGACCGCAGAGATCCACGTTCACGCGGGCGCCGCGGTCGAAGCGGCCGGGGACGTCTCGACGATCGCCTCGGCCACGAATCTGGTCGACGTCGAGGTGCGTGTGGGCAGCATCGCCTTCGCGTTCGACCTGGTGGCCGACGCTCAGACCTTCTCGGTCGAGGTCGACCCGACCACCACGCTGGACAACGCCGAGAGCTCCGACCTGATCGCCGACCTTCAGGCCGCCGTCGACCTGGCGGTCGGCGTGGCCGACGCGATCACGGTCCAGGAAGGTGCCGAGGGAGCGATCCAATTCGTCAACGGGACGGCAGGTAGCTTCGCCGCGGTCGACGCGGACGGCGCCGCGGCCGCGCGAGTCGCGAATCATCGCCAGGACTCTGCGCTGATCGGCGAGAGCGGAGACGCCGCAAACGTCTCGGTGGCCTACGGCAAGGGTCGCACTGCGGCCCGCTTGGATGTGAAGCCCGGCGCCTCGTTCGAGGCCGCGAATCTGTTCGCCGAGGCGACGGGTTCGAATACCTTCCGCACGCAAGCCCTCTCGGGAGGCTACGCGGGCGGCGGCGGCGCGGGCTACGGCTCGACCGTTGCTGTCAGTGACTACGATTCGATCGTCGAGGCCTTCTTCGCTGGCACGGTGCGTTCCCCGGGTGATGTCACGATCGCCGCGGACTCGATCAACGTCGAGAATCTGACCCGCAGCTTCGGCGCGGTGGACGAAGGCATCGATGCGATCGCGATCGCCGAACCCGCGGTAAATGCGGTCATCGATTTCCTCAATTCCATCGATCTCGAGTCGTTGGTCGACGTCGTGGACGAGGTCGAGGTCGTCGGCGATGCGGTCGAGGCGATCGATCGCGTCGAGCCGCTCGACCTCGACGGTGCGTTCGACGTCGGCATCAATCTCGGTTCCGCGCAGAGTCTGGCCGGTGGCGAGAACCACGCGGCCGCGCTGATCGGCGGCGGCGCGGACATCGTGGCCGCGGGCACGGTGGCGGTCGGGGCCACGGCGACCGACCCGATTCAGGTCTCCGCTGGCGCGCGAGCCGGCAACGCCGACCTCGGCTCGCTGGGCGGCGCGGTAGCGTGGTCCCGCTTCGACAACCAAGCGACGAGTTCGGTGGGGCATGCCGCCTACATCGACGCGGGGACGGCGCTCGATGTCGAGGCGGCCGCGGAGGTGCCTCGTCCAATCCTCGAGAGCTTCGTTCCAGAGCTCGATCTGCCGGGCGTGGGTTTGTCGGCGGGCACCGATCAGATCGATGATGCCTATCGCACCGGAGAGATCGTCACCGACGAACTCGACGCCGCGCTCGACCCGCTGGGTTCGTTCCTCCAAGCCCAGCTCGGCGACGGTGATCTCGGCGCGACGACTTTCGTCGAGTCGGCCGCAGGTCTCGACGATCGCGCGGCGGTTGGCGTCGCCGGCGGCGTCAACGTGCTCTCGCTCGACAACGTAGCGGCGGCGACGATCGCGCCCGGTGCCCAGATCAATCAGCGCGCCAGCGCGATCGGTCTCGAGGTATCACCGGCCGCGGGCGGCGACGCGGTCGAGTTCGAGATCCTCCGCGATGGCAGCGGAGGCGCCAGCCTGGCCGGTGTGCGCGGCGAACTGCAGGGCCTCGTCGATGCCGCGTTGGTCGATGCCGGGTTGGCGGGGGGCGACGTCGAGGTCCTCTCCGATCTGTTCTCCTTCGTTGTGGCCGACGCCACTCCGTTCACGTCGGCCTTCGGAGCGGGAACGACGATCGTCGACATCGACCTGCCGAACGCCGCCGCCGGAATCGCGGACGCGTTGACCGCTGGCGGGTTCGAGTTCGCACCCAACCCCGATGGGCGGGGCTTCCGGATCGATGTAATCGTCGACCACCCGAGCTTCCCTCCGGAGGCCGCTGGCGCCGTGCTAGAGGTCGACCTCTTTCTGGCCCAGGACTTCTTCGACGGCGTTGAGACCTTCGGGCAGTTCGCCTCGCGGCTCGCTACCGCGATCTCCGATGCCTTCGCTCAGCAGCATGGCGGGCTGGCAGACGCGATTGGCGTCGAGGCCGGGGCCGGGCGTTTCCGGTTCGTGCCGGGGTCGACTGCAGTCGCTGCCGTCCAGGCAGACCTGACGCCCGGGAGCGGGGCGCTTCCGCGGGTCGGCACCGTCCGGGTTGCGAGCGATGCCACCGTCGAGATGGTGAACCTCGCGGGCATCGACGGGGCCACCGTCAGTGCCGCGGCCGGCGGAACGGAAGGGAGTTTCGGCGGGTACTTCAACGGGGTCTTCCTCGGCAACCGCTCCCTGGCGTGGATCGACGATCGGGTCGATCTGATCGGCGCGGAGATCGTGGTCGACGCGAAGGTCCTCTCCGAGGTCCTCGCGCTGACGCAAGCCGGCAGCGAGGCTGGCGAGATCGCCCTGGCGGGGTCGATCTCGATCGTTTCCTCCAGACAGGAAGCGCTCGCGTGGATCGAAGACCGCGCACGGGTGACCTCGCTTGGCGACGTGACCGTCGTGGCCGAGGACGCGTCACGTTTCGTGACGACGGCGGGCGGTGTCGCGGTGGGCGAGACCGCAGGCGTCGGTGCCTCGGTGGCCGTCACCGACGTCGACGCGACGACCCGCGCGTTCATCGGCGATCTGATCTTCGAGGGGACGGGGGGCGAGACGGGGTCCGTTCGTGCGGCGGGGGCCCTGACCCTGGATGCGCATGCGGACGCCGAGCTCTGGTCGGTGTCGGTCTCCGGCGCGAACGCCGGCGGCGAGGTCGCTGCCGATGATCCGTCCCGGGAATACCTGAACCTGATGGCGGCACCGGGTGACGGCTTCGGGACCGTCAGCGGGCCGTTGGCCTTCGGTTTCGGGTTCTCGGCCGATGTCGCGATCAACAACCTGACCGGCGACACGCAGGCCTTCGTTCGCGACAGCCAGAAGGTCGTCGCGGATGCCATTCGCGTCGACGCCGTCGACGAGACGCTGCTAGTCGCTGGCGCGGGGGCCGTGGTCTTCGCCGAGCACGTCGGGATCGGCGGCTCGTTCGCGATGAACCGGATGCGCAAGGCGACCCGCGCCTTCACGAAGCATGCCGACCTCGAGGCCGCCGATGGCGATCTGTCGTTGCGTGCGCTGTCGGATCTCGACGTGGTCGCCTCCACCGACAGCGGCACGGAAGCCGCGTTCAGCAGTGCCGCTGCTGGAGCCGCGAACCTGAACCTGATCGGGAACTCCGGCGAGGCGTTCTTCGGCGAAGGCACTGTCGTTCGCGCGACGGGCCAGGTCGACGCGATCGCCGAGCACCGCAGTGAGATCTTCTCGGTCGCCGGCGGTGATGTCGATGTCGACGACGGCTTGCTCTCGCTCGGCGCGGCGGTCGACCTGGGGATCATCGACAACCGGGTGCGCGCGTACGTGGCCTCCGGAGCGGAGCTGACGGCGGGTGGCGACGTCCGGATCGACGCGACGAGTGACGACTTCGTTCTCTCGGTTTCGGCCTCCGCGGCCGAGGCCGAAAGCGAGACCCAGCGCAATCTGCTGTACAACGCAGGGGAAGGCTTCGACGCCTTCCGCTTCGATGCGGTGGACACAGACGGCTCGGCGGCCTCGCTCGTGGAATCGATGCGGGACGGCTTCGAGCTGGTGGCCGGCCTGAGCTTCGAGATCGTGGCGACGAGCCCGACGGAAGGAGATCTGACCTTCGAGGTGTCTCTCGACGCCGCCGACTTCGCCGATAACGAAGATGGACTCGACGTCGTCGCCGATCTCCAGGCGGCCATCGATGCGGCATTGGTGGCCCGCGGGTACGCCGCGGGCAGTCTGGTCGTCGGTTTCGCAGTGGATGCTCCCTCCCAGTACGTGACCCCCGCGGAGGATAGGGAAGAGCCGATTCCGGCGTGGACCGATGTGATCCGCTTCTCGCCAGTCTTCAATGGGCCCTTCGAGACGGCCGACGTGGGACGGGTCGCGGCCGAACAGGTCGAGGCGCGGTTGTCGGCGGATGGTCTGCAGCTCACGGATCCTGCGGACGTCACGATCGGCGTGGTCGATCCACAGGGTGCGCTGACCGAGTTGACCGTCACGATCGACCGCTCGGCGACCCTGGGCTTCACGACCGCAGACGAACTCGAAGCCTATCTCGAAGCGCAGCTGGACGATGCGCTGGCCGCCGCTGGGCTTCCGACAGGCGCGATCGACGCGGCGTTCGACACGAATGAGGCCCTCTCGTTCGACGTGGGGCGGCGTTCCGAGGTCATCGCTCCCGAAGACACGCTCACGACGTCGCTCGCGCTTGCGGACATCGACGGCGATGGCGATCAGGATCTGATCGCGGGCAACTTCCTCCAATTCAACCGCCTCTACCTGAACGAGACCGTCGATGCCGATGGCGAGGACGGGCCGAGCTTCTTCGAGAGCGGTCAGGAGATCGGCTTCCTCGGAGGCGGCGTCGGCGGTGTCATTCCCGACGCAACGACGTCGATCGCGGTCGGAGACATCGATGGCGACGGTCGTCTCGACGTGATTTCGGGAAACCTCGGGCAGGCGAACCGCTTCTACCAGCAGGCGAACGAGACCGCGCTTTCCGAAGTGCTGGAAGATGTGGCAGAGGCTGCGGACGCCGTGCTCGACGACGTCTTCGACTACGACCCGGTGCCTGCGTTCGCACCCTTCGAGATCGGTGGTTTCGTCGAAGGACAGACGGTCGGCAGCAGCGCGCGGACCGGCGAGCTGCGTCTTCGGGTTCGGGCCGAGGACACGGCCGACAACAGCAGCGCGGCCGACCTGGTCGACGATGTCCGTGCCGTGCTGGACGCCGAGCTGCTCGTTCGGGGGGTGGATCCCGTGGACTTCGACGTCGTCGCGGACGCAGACGGTGTCGTCGTTTCTTCCGAGGTGTACGCGACCGAAGGCCGCCTCGATTTCGCGCACGAAGGCGAGGTCGACGTGTCGACCCGCCCGATTCAGTTCTCCGTTGGCACCTCGAGCCTCCTCACCTCGGTCGATGCGAACGACGAGGCCGCTTCGGCTGTTGCGTCCGAGCGAGACGGGGCCACCTTGGTGGGCTCGTTCACGCTGCCGCTGGTGTTGACGACGCTCGACGGCGACGAGGTCGTCGTCTCGGTCGAGATCGATCCCACGGACACCTTCGACAATCGCGGACTCCCGCCAAAGGGGGGTCCTGCGAACTTGCGAGGTCGGGAGCTCGATCTCGGCGTGGCCGATCTGGAGGCCGACCTCCAACACGCCATCGACGCGGCGCTCGTCGCAGCAGGCTTTCCGCAGGGCACAGTCTCCATCTCCGTGCAGGACGTCTTCACCGACGCGACCCAGAGCGTCAAACTCGTGGCGGGTCTCGGGGGCTTCGAAGACATCACGGGGCTGCGCTTCGCCGGCGACGTCGAGAATTTCGAGGTGGCCGAGGCGCGGGATTCCCTCCGACCGTTCGAGCTGTCCGTGGCCTCACGAACGGGGACGCGCGTGTTCGAGGCGCTCGAATCCGCTGATGCGACGGCGGACGTCATCGGCGCGCAGTTCAGCGTGCTCGGCGCCTTCGAAGGCGATTTCGTGCTCGATTCCGAGTTCAGCTTCGCGCTGGATGTCGCGACGGCGGCCGGCTCGCAAACGCTCGACGTGACCGTGGCATCGGATGTGATGCGGGACAACGTGACCGCTGCCGATCTGCTCGAGGATCTCGAGACGGCAGTCAATCTGGCGTTGCTCGAGGCAGAGCTCGTCTCCGTCACAGACGTCGTGACGGCAGGGCTGATCACCGCGACCGAGGCGCTTCAGCTGAGCGAAGCCGAGGTCGCAACGCGCATGGGCGCGTATTGGGTCGATGCGGGCCTGTCGACGGATACGGGCCGAGATGCGGCGGCGCTAGAGGTCGGCCAGCTTCGCGCCGATACCGATCTCAGCTTGATCGTGCCGGTCGATGAGAGCCTCACGACGGACATAGCGCTCGGAGATGTCGACGGCGACGGAGACCTCGACCTCGCCGTTTCGAATCTGCTCGGTCGCAACCAGATCTACCTGAACGAGGACGGGGTCTTCGGACTCGCACTGAATCTCGGGACCGAAGCGGACCTTTCGACCGCGATCAGCCTCGAGGACATCGACGCGGACGGAGACCTGGATGCCTTCGTCGCGAATCTCGGATTGGACCTGTCGGGCTTGGTGGACGACGCGGTCGTCACCGTGCTCGACTTCGCCGAAGAGACTGTGATCGGCGTCCAGGAGCTGATTCAGGCGATCTCGCTCGGGCTCGAGTCCCTGCTCGACGCCGATCTGGTCTCTCGCTTCGATTTCGATCTGGTGTCATCGGTCTCGGTGGGCGATGTGATCGATGCGGGGCTCACGGATCTGACGGATCTGATCGTCAACGACCTGGTCGGTGTCGACAACCTGCTGCTCGTTTCGCTGACGGCCCAGGATCTGCAGGATGCCGGCCTGACGACGCTGCTCGAGCTTCAGGAGGCCGGACTCGCGCAGACCCTGGCGGATCAAGTCCTGCTCGTGGATCTCGTGGGTGGCCACGACGATGAGGAGCCGGCGGCTCACCAGCATGGCTCTCTCCCGGAGGCAGCGCCGATCGTACGGCTGGCGGAGCTGGTGGGTGCGGGGCTCATCGATCGCGATGACTTCTCGGATCCGGTTCCGGCCTTGGGGGCGTGGCTCGAGGCTGGTGTCGTCGAGCTGCGCGAGTTCATCGTGGCCGGCCTCGTGGATCTGGGCGACCTGATCATCGAGAACCTGTCGCTGGAGAAGGTCGTCGCGTCGGGGCTGGCGGGACTCTCCGACTTGGTCGCGAACGATCTGATCGGCGAGCCGGATCTCGACTTCGAGCGGGTCGACCTCTCCGATCTGACGAGCGGGTTCGCCGCTGGCCAGGCGACGCGCTTCTATCTGAACGACGGCGCGGGTCGTTACACCGAAGCGATCGACCTGCCGCGAGTCGATCTCGCCAGCGCGACGCGCGCGTTGGCGCTGGGTGACGTCGATGCCGACGGTGACGCGGATCTGGTTCTCGGCAACGATGGCTCCGCCAACGAACTCCTTCGCAATCGCGTCGGCGCCGACGGCTTCAACTTCCGCATCGGCGAAGACATCGGGAATGCCACCGGGTTGGGCACCGTCGAGACGACGCAGGTCCTCTCCGGGCTCCGGCTCCACGAGACTCTCGACAACGAGTTGGGCGCGGACCTGCTCGCGGATGTTCAGGCTGCGCTGGCCGCGGAGCTGGACGAGGCGGGTCTGGCGGCCGGCGCCGTGACGGCGAGTCTGGACGCGCAGGGCCAGATCCAGTTCGCGTCGACGATCGACAATGAAATCGAGGTCGAGAAGACCCCGAGCACCTTCGACCTCGTCGACGACGGAAGTCGCGCGGGCCTGCTCCTCTCCGCCGAGGTCGACGGTTTCGCGCTGAAGCCATCATTCGGGTTCGTGCTCGAGGCCCGCACCGCAGCCGGCGAGGCCGTCGAGCTCAGCATCGAGCTCGGGAGCAGCGATCTCGAGGACGTCACCTTCGAAGGGTTGACCACCGCCCTCCAGACCGCGCTCGACACGTCGCTCGTCGCTGCGGGCTACGCGGCCGGAGATCTCACGGCCTACCTGCTGCTTTCGGATTCCATCGCCTTCAGCGTCGGGGACTCCGACGTCTTCCTGGATGTCGACGCCTCACGCGCCGTGACCACGGCTCTCGACGCTGTTGCCGGCAGAGCGGACGGGAGGCCAGACAATTCCCCGAGCCTGAGCGGGTCGGTCTTCTCGCTGGAGGTCGACCGAGCCGGCGAGAGCGAGTTCGTTCTCGTGTCGGTCGACACGACCCAGACGTCGGACAACGCCTCCACCGCCGATCTCGAAACGCAATTGCAAGCCGCGCTCGATGACGCGTTGGTGGAGGCGGGCTTCGAGGCGGGTGACGCCGTCGCGAGCGTCGGATCCGGCGGCGTCGTGCGGTTCGCCGCCCGGCCCACCACGATCGATGCCGTGACCGTCGCCGTGGCCTCCCAGGCGGCACTCGACGCCGCCGCCGGCTCGGGGGTTCTAGGTTCCGATCTCAGCGTCTCGCTGACCGTCACCGTCACGGGAGAGGTCCAGGCCCAGGCCTGGGACGTGACACTGACGGCGGACGCGAGCTCCGACAACCAGGGGGTGTTCGACCTTCAGGAGGATCTCCAAGCGGCGCTGGATGCCGAGTCCGTCGCCCGCGGACTTGATGCTGGGGTTCTGACGGTCGTCGCGAGCGGGGCCGAGACGCAGTCGCTGTTCCAGCGCTTGTCCGAGCTGCGAAGGGCCGACGAGTTCCTGGGTCGAATCGAATTCACGTTGGAGCTCGACGGCCAGATCCTCGATGTCGAGGTCGATGCTGAGGCGACCGTGGGCAACGCGGATGTGGCGGCGCTGGTGGCCGACCTCCAGGCCGCCGTCGATGCCGCGTTGAACGACGAGGTCCCTTCGTTCCCGGCTGGCGCGATCGTCGTGTCGGTGGACGGGGCGGGCCGCATCGGTTTCGCGTTGCCGGCGGGGAGCACCCGGGTTCTCGGCGACACGGCGGCGGCCGAGGCCGTCGTGGCCGACGCCCGCGTCCGAGAGGACGTGGCGCGTCATCTGTGGACTCGTCCCTCCGACATCGGCAGTGACGCCGACTCGACGGTCGATGTCGTTCTGGCCGATCTCGATGGTGATGGTGCGCTGGACCTTCTCGCTGCCAACGCGGAGCGGTCTGACGAGACGCGCGTCTACTTCGGCGACGGCAGCGGGTCCTTCGCGTCGGGTCGCGAGTTCGCGCCGGAGATGTTGTACACCACCAGCCTCGCCGTCGGAGATCTGGACGGCGAAGGTCAGCTCGACGTCGTCGTCGGCGCGGGACTTCCGGCGCTCGGGATCTCGGGGTCGGTCTCATCGGTCTCTCCTTCGCACACCGTCGAGGCCTTCGTCGCGGAAGGTGCGACGGTCACGACCAGCGAGCGCATCCGCGTGCGCGCCGAAGACGTCGTGGACTTGTTCGAGATCGCCGGTGCTGCGGCGTCCGGCACCACCGCCTCGGTGGGGGCCTCGCTCGCGAACTCGAACATCAGCCACGACACCCGCACCTATGTCGATGGTGCCGTGATCGAGGCCGCCGGGACCAGCGGCGACGCCCCCGTCATCTTCGAGCCTGGTTCCCAGTTCTCGATCTTCCGCGACGTGGATCCGGACGGCACGGCCGCCTCGGCGCTCGAAGCTTCCCTGGTCGGGGACGGCTACACGATCGATGCCGAGCCCATCACTCTGACCCTGGACGCCACCGACGATGACGAGGCGGTGCAGCTCTCGTTCACCTTCGACCCGGCAGACACCTACGACAACCTGTCCCCAGGGGACCTCGAAGACGACCTGCAGGCCGCGCTCCTCGCGGGCCTCACCGCCGCAGGCTACGACGAGAGCGATCTCGAACTCACCTACCGGAACGAGGTCGAACGGGTTCTCTTCGACGCTCTCAACGATGACGTCGCGCTGACCTATGTGGTGCCCTACTTCGTCGACGTCTCGCTCCCCCTGGAAGAGGCCGGGGCAGCGGCTGTCGTACTCAGCCTGGTGGCCCCGGTTCAATTCGTACCCCCCGAGTCGACCTCGAGGCTGGAGGTCGAAAGAAACGAACTCGTCGCCTTCGCAGCGGAGATCCAGGCTCATCTCACCGAGGACCGTTTCCTTACACCGCGCCAGGTCTTTTCGCTGGACGCGACCGTGCAGCAGGGAGCCGAGAGTGACCTGCGTGTCGTCGTCGACAACCTCGCGACCGACGACAATACGACGCTCGCCGACCTCGCTTCGGATTTGCAGGGTGCGGTGGACGAGGCCATCGCCGACCGGGGTGGCATCATCCTCGCTGGCGATATCGTCGTCAGCGTCACGGATGGGGAGATCGTGTTCGGCTCCGGGGCCGCAGCAGTGCAGGTCGACGCACGCGGGGACGCCGGGGACACGATCTCCGACGCGCGCAACGGCGCCGTGCTGGACGGGGCGCCGGTCGAGTTCGTCCTCGAACTCTCGGAGTTCGACTTCGGGGTCTTCTCGGAAGGCGGGACCAACCTGTCGGACTTCCTCGGAGGGTTCGTTCGGACGCTCGAGGTCCCGTTCACGGTGGACCCCGCCGATACCCTGGACAACACGTCTCTCGCCGACATGCGCGACGACCTCCAGGACGCTCTCAACGAAGGCCTGGTTGCGGTGGGGCACGACTCGGGCGAGGTCAACGTCAGGATCAATGACGAGGCCCGTCAAGCCATCGAGGCCGGGGCGTCCGTCGATACGAGTTTCACGTTCCTCGATACCCTCTTCTACGTCGATTCCGACGCGGACTCGGATCTGGTCTCGTTCTCCTTCGGCGTCTCGACCGGCCAGGCGATCCAGGAGCACCTGAGCGACGACGGGACGCAGCTCTCCTCGCTGCTCGAGTTCACGGTGCCGGTCGACTTCGTCTCGGATCGAGCGACGACGCTGCTGGTTCCGCTCTCGCCTGCGGAGACCATCGGCAACGTGTCGATGCAAGATCTGCTCGACGACGTCCAGGACGACCTGGACGCCTTCCTGGTCGGCGCCGCCCCGGACGGCGGCGAACTCGACATCGCGACCCGGCACGCGCTGCATCTCGATACGGACGTGCGAGATCAAGTTCTCAGCTACGCCGCGGGCGAGGCCACCGGCGACGACCTGACGATCGCGGCCTCGGTCGTCGTGAACACGATCGGCCAGGACGTTCCGCTGCTGGCGAATGGCAGCAGCGTCGAGTCGTACCTTCGCGGGGCGGAAGTCGGCGATGGTGACGGGGCCGCGAGCACTGCCAGCGTGGTGACGCGAGCCGATCACGATACGACGATCGTGGCGGCAGCTGGCGGGTTCGCCGACGCGGCCGATATCGGGATCGGAGCCGGCGTCGATCTCGAGTTGATCGACAAGGACGTGTCCGCGTTCTTCGATCAGGGGACCGAGGTCGACGTGGGCGGCCATGTCGTCGCCGAGGCGGTTTCGGCGACCCAGCTGGATTCGACCACGGGCGGTGGCGTGACCGAAAACACGCTCGGCAACGAAGGGTCCGACGAAGAAGTCGCGACGGACCTCGCGGTTGCGGGTGCGCTGTCGCTCTTCTTCGTGACGCAGGCGACCCAGGCCTACTTCGACGGCGTCGAGGTGATCGCTGGGGGAAGCGTCGCGGTCCGGGCCGACGCGGACACCGCGATCACGGCCGCGGCGGGTGCGCTGGCCTATGGCGGCACGATCGGCGTCGGTGTGTCGGGTGCGCTGCTCTTCCAGACGAACGACAGCAACGCGTACATCACCGGCTCGAGCGTGACGGCGCTCGGGGCCGGGGCGGTCGGGATTCGCACCGGACGGCTGGCGGACTCGCCGGACGGTTTCCCCGAGACCGCGGAACGCAGTGAGGAGACGGCCGTGCGTTCGGGCGTCTCGGTGGAGGCGCTCTCGCGGGTCGACTTCAGGCCGGACGTCGCGGGTTCCGAAGGCGACGATGCAGTCGTCGTGGGCACGGGGGCGGTCGGCCTAGGCGGCAGCACCACCTTCAGCGACATCACGACGGCGACTCGTGCGTTCGTCGACGATGCGTCCGTGATCGACGTGCGGGATGATGCGGCCGACCCGGCGGCGAGTGTCCGGATCTTCGCGTGGGACGCGACGGTTCTCGACAACGCCGCGGGCGCGCTGGGAAGCGGCGGGCTCGGGCTCGGCGCTGCCCTGGATCTCGGATTCCTCAACAAGTCATCCCAGGCCTTCGTGGGCGGTGCTTCTCGGATCGAGGCCGAACAAGACGTCATCGTTTCCGCGGACAGTGAGGAATGGATTCGCTCGGCCACCGCATCCGGTGCCACCGGTGTGATCGCCGTGGCCGGTGCCGCGAGTGCCTACCAGATCAGGGTGACGACGCGCGCGCGCATCGGGGAGCAATCCGACGTCTATTCGGAAGGCAACGTCGCGGTGCAAGCCGACGCCCAGACGATCGCGGATCTGAAGGCGGGTGATCTGTTCAGCGCGGCCGGCCTGGAGACGTTCGGCGTCTCGGCCACCGGCACACTGCTCGAAAAGCGGACCGATGCGAGCATCGCGGACGACGGAACCCTCGTCGATGCGGAAGGCAACGGGCCGGCGATCGACGTGATCGCCGGCTTCTTCGAGATCGACGGGGACGCTGACGATCCTAAGACCGGCGAGGTGGCCCTCCCGGAGGTGAGCCCGGCAGCCGGGGAATCGCTCGGAGCCAGCGCCGAGCTCGACCTCGCCTTCAGCCACGACCGTAGCGCCGCTCCGGTCTCGGTCGCGATGCGAGGCGTCGCGGTGGGGGCCTCGAATCGCGACGACATCGAGTCGAACGCCCTGGCGGGGGCGATCGACGCCGATCTCGCGGTGGGGGTGGACCTGCAGGCGTCGGGAACGCTGGACACCGCCCGCAACGTGACCCGCGCGTTCATCTCGGGCGCCGACGTCAACTCGCGCACCGATGATGCAGCGAGCGCCGATCAGGATGTGATCGTGGTGGCCGGGAGCGACCACTACCACTCGGGTGTCACCGGAGTCGGCGTGGGCGGTTTCACCGCGCTGTCCCTGGTGCAGGCGGACGTAGGTGCGTCATTCGGCGTGTCGGCCGTCGAGAACACGACGACCGCGTTGATCGAGGATGCGACGGTCCAGGCGGGCCAGGACGTCATCGTCGGCGCCACGGCTACCGAGTCCTTGAAGCTGGGGGCCTTCGGGTTCGAGGTGTCGCTCGGGGGCCTGAGCCTGATCGAGCTGAACGTCTACGGCTCGATCCCGCTGATGACGATCAACAACGTCACGACGGCAGCCATCACCGGCGCCTCGACGGTGATGGCAGACGGCTCGGTGTTGGTGAACGCGCAGGACGCGAGTGATACCGACGTCTTCTCGGGAGCCGGTGCGCTTCGCAAGGACCTCTTCGGGTCCGGGGTCACCGCGAGTGCCAACGCGAGTCTGAACCTGACCGGGATCCTGAAGGACACCCAGGCCTACATCGACGACGGCTCGGTCGTCGATGCACTCGCGAACGAGGGGGACGGCGTCGCGGTCATCGCCGGCAACTCCCTCGACACGGCGTCCGCCGAGAACATCATCGCCAACGCGCAGGCGCAGCTGGTCATGCCCCTGGTGTTCAACCTCGTCGCGGACCACGAGAACGATGGCGCCGTGACGCTCTTCGTCGTCGTGTCTCCCCGTGCAACCGACGACAACCCGTCGCTCGAGGCCCTGAGGGAGGACGTCCAAGCAGGCGTCGACCGGGCGACCAGGGCGCGCGGCGGGAACGCGGGCGAGATCGTGGTCGGCCGGGACGCGGCGGGCGACCTGACCTTCAGCCCGGGGGACGGCTCGCTCTACAGCAACATCGACGAGGACGGAGCCGTCGGGGCCCAGCTCGGCGCCCGTCGCTTTGGCGTCGCGCCCGGGCCGCGCATCGAGGAGATCGCCGTCGTCGAGGGCAACGCGGCCCTCGATGCACTGGAGTCCGCGGCGAGCCAGGTCGTTCTGACTGAGGACGTCACGTTCTCGCTGGAGCTGACGTACCGGGGACAGACCTTGGTCCTCCCCGTCACGGTCACGCCCTCAGCGACCAGCGACAACACGACGACGGCCGATCTGGTCGCGGATTTCCAGCAGGCCGTCGATGCCGCCGTCGCGGGCGAGATCGTCGTGGTCGACAGCGCCGAGCTCGCCACCGGCGACGTCGTGGCGACGATCGACGGCAACACGCTCCTGCTCGACGCGTCGTCGGCAGGACCCGTCGACTCGGTCACGGGCGTGGCCGACGGTTCGACCGGGTTCTCTGCGCCGGGGCTCACGGCGGAACTCTCTGAGGATCTAGACCTCGAGTTCGTGGTGGTGGTGGGGGAGACGTCCACCGAATGGTCTGTGACCGTCGCCGCCGCCGACACGGAGGGCAACACGACGCTGGACGAGCTGGCCGCCCAGGTGCAGTCGGCGCTCGACGCCGAGCTCGACGGCACGAGCGTAACCCTGCAGACGCGTGAGCTCGAAGCGGGCGATGTGGTCGTCAGCCGCCCGATCCTCGGCACCGGCGCGAACCCGTTCGTCTTCGAGGCCGCCGAAGCCCCCGTGGAGCAGGTGGTCCTGATCGACGGCGTCGAGTCGTTGTCGTCGATCCGGGGGCCCGAGCTCGATGCCGACATCGAGCTGACGCTGGAGGTGACTCGCGCTGGATCCACGGTGGAACTCGACGTCACGATCTCCGCCGAGGACACCGATGGGAATACGACCGTTGGCGACCTCGCGGAGGATTTCCAGCGCGCTCTCGACGCCGCCGCGTCGGACGCGGAGGGTCTCCGGGCCGGCGATGTGATCTTCGATCGGGCTTCCTCGTTGCGATCGGATTCGGTCCCTCTGCTGCTCTCCTACACCCTGCCTGGATCAGACACCGAGCAGAGCCTGCTCGTCGAGATCCACCCGGATGAGACGGACGACAATGCAAGTGCAGCCGACCTCGTTCTGGATCTTCAGGCAGCCGTCGACGCGGCGCTCACGGCAGAGCAGCAGACGACGGGCGGGATCCAAGTCGAGCTGAGTCCGGAGGGGCGCATCCTGTTCGTGGGGGCCGACCCCACCGGCGGCACCGAGCCATGGACCGTCGATGCGGCCGAGGCCGAAGGTGAGATTGCGAGACGGCGCACGGTCCTGGTCGGTGACGACGGAAACGAGCAGCTCTCCGCATTGCTCGACATCACCTTCGACCTCGAAGTCTTCGACGGGGAGCAGGACCAGACGCTCGAGCTCCCCCTTTCGGTCAGCCTGGGGCATCCCGATGGGCAGCAGGCGGCGATCCAGGAGGCCCTGGACGCGGCCTTGCTGGCCAACGATCTGCCGAGCGGTGTCGTCACGGTCGCGGCCCTGGGTGACGCCCTCGACGTGAGCGGGTTCGGCAACGGGGTCGTGTCGGCGTCGATCGACGAGGTCCGTATGGGGTCCAACGGCGAGTTCGAGGCCGTCGTCTCCGCGTTCGTGTCCGGCCAAACCGGCGACGTCGAGTTGACGATCTCTGCGGACCGCACCCTTGACGATGCCGCACTGCTCACGGCGCTTCAGGACGATCTGGACGCCCAGTTCCTGGACTTGGGGGAAGCCTCGGGATCCGTGACCCTTGCAAGCCTTGTCCACGTGATCCGACTCGAGGTCGCGTCGCCCATCAGCAGCGCCGCGGTGGACCTCACGACGCCCATCCTCGAGGAGTGGCGCGACTCCTCCGTGACCATCGACGATCTGGGCATTTCGATCGGGGGTGCCACGCCCCAGGGTCTGAGCTTCACGATCGCTGTCCAGGACACCGTACAGAACGAGACGGTCGCGGATCTGGCAGGAGACCTTCAGGCGGCCCTGAACGCCGTGCTCGAGACCGCGGGTTTCGAGGAGGGCGACGTCGTGGTATCGGCGGACGCCAGCGGCGGCATCGCGTTCGCGCTCCGTTCGGATGCCCCTGCGACCTGGTCGTTGAGCGGGGCCGCCGCTGCGAGCACGGCCGTCGCCGCGGTGAGCACGTCGCGCGTCGAAGCAATTCCGCTCTCCTTCGCGTATGGCGGGGAGATCGCCTCGTTCGCCGTCGACGCCGCGGACACCCTCGACAACGTCTTCGTCGCCCCGTTCGAGGCGAGTCCCTTCTCGGGCGAGGAGGCGCCCTCGTACGACTCGACGGCAACGCTGGTCGGGGACATTCAGGCGCCGCTCGATCTCGCCGTCGCGCAGCTCGCGATCGACGCCATCCAAGAGGAGCGCGACGCCGCCGACGCCGATAACAGCTTCACCGGTTGGGAGAATATCCAAGGGCCCTTCAGTGTGATCGGCAACACGGACAACCTCCTTCTCTGGCTGAGCGACGAGATCGGCGATGGGATCCGCGAGTTGGGGCAGGTCGACCTGCCGAGTGCCGAAGACCTGGTCGCCGATGGCTTCAACTCGGGCATCGCCGTCACCGCGACGGGTCCTGGCCCGGACAACGAATCGGTCTTCTTCGAGTTCACGAACTCCGAGACCGAGTTCCTGGCACTCGAGGTCATCCACGGTGTGGGCGTGCAGGCGGTCTCGCAGGAGAGCCACACTGCGCTCGCCGTGAGCGGTGCGAGGGGCTTCAACTTCGGTGTGGTCGGTGCGGCGAACGTCGCGGTCTTCGACGCGAACACCTTGGCGTACATCGAGGACGCCACGATCAACGGCGCCGACGGGGCCGGGGATGACCAGACCGTCGCGGTCAGCGCCGTCAACGAGCTCGATGCCTTGAGCTTCGCCGGAGGCCTCGAGTTCAAGGGCTCGGTCGCACTGTCCGGCGCCCTCGACTTCGGCAGCGTTCGCAACGACACCGGTGCCTTCATCCGCGACGCCGACGTTGCCGCCAAGGGCGACGTGGAGGTGGTCGCGCTGTCGAGCATCGACGTGTTCTCGGTTCCGATCGCGACCAGCAGTGCGAAACTGGGGATCACCGGCGCCGTCTCTGCGTGGGAGATCGGGCGCGCGTTCAGGGAGGACGAGCTCGCGTTCCTCCAGGTCATCGACGAGGATGAAAGCAGCGATCCGCTGTATCTGGATACGACGGAGTACATCGAGGCGGCGATCGGTTCGATCGCGTTCGCGATGCAGCAGCTCTTCGCGTTCATCCCGCAGATCAACCGCGACACGATCGAGGTGCTGCGGGCGATCCAGGCCGACGAGCCCCTGACCTCGACGGGCGACCCGGCGACGGATGCCGATCTGCCGGTGCGGGGCGATACCAGTGCGGTCGTCGGGGTCTTGGCCTTCATCGAGAATTCGACGATCGAAGCCGGCGAGGACGTCAGCGTTCGGGCGGATCAGCTGTACGAGTCCAACGCGCTCAGCCTGTTGTTCGTGCGGGGCCGCTTCAACCTGTCGACGGCTGTGACCCTGCACCACGCCCAATCGATGGTGCAGGCGCTCTTGGCAGACGGGGCCGTCGTCACAGCTGGCGGCGAGGTCTTCCTGCAGTCCGAGTCGCTGACCTCTCAACCGGGTGTCCTCGGCGTTCGCGCGGCCGTGCTCCCGCCGCTCAAGAGAGCCAAAGCGAGTCTCGGCCTTGCGTTCGTCGACTACGAGTCGGTCGTCTCGAACCTGGCCCAGGTCGCCGACGGGGCACAGATCAACGCTCGTCAGGCCACGGTGCTCTCGCAGAACCTCCATGACGACCTGTTCGCAACGACCGGTGGGATCGGCGCGTTGAAGACCAGCATCTCCAGCTCGCAGATCGGGCTCACGATCGGCGCGTTGGATCACAGTGCCGATGCGGAGGTGTTCGGCACGGTCATCGTCACCGAAGACTTCGTCGTCGACGCGCGCCAGCTCTCGGAATCCGAACGCTTCGCGGGCGGCGCGGCGGGCACCACGGGGACGGGTGGGACGAGCAGCCAAGCCAGCGGCGAGGCCAAGGGCAAGACCAAGAAAGCGAAGGAGACTCTCTTCGAGCGAGGTCTGACGAAGGTGGCCTCCATCTTCCGGGGTATCGCGATCGGCGCGAGCGTCCTCGCCGTCGACTCCCGCTTCCGCGCGAGGGCGATCGTGGGCGACGGGGCGGTCATTCAGGCGCGGAACGCCGATGTGCTCGCGCTCTCGGAAGACAACATGCTGATGGATTCCGCGGGTGCGGCGTCCGGCCCGCGCGTCGCGATCGGTGGAGCGCTCACCTTCGCCGACATGTTCAACGATGCCGAAGCCGTCATCGGCGCCGCCGACGTAGACGTCGCGCGGCAGCTCAACGTCGTCGCCGATGCGCGACAGCCGCATCAGATCGATTTCTCCGACCGCCTGTTCTTCGGCGTCCCGCTCGAGCCGGTCGACAACGGAGGCGCGACCGCGACCGGCGCGGATCGCATCGAAGACGAGACCGAGATCGCGGAGCGGAATTTTACCACCAGCGATCTCATCATCGACGCGATCTTCGTCCTTGCCCTGCCGGACTTCTTCTTGAGCACGTTCGTCAACTCGACGGTCTACTCGATCGCGAACACGGGCAAGCAGAACGGGCTGCAGGTCGGCGGCGGGGTGCAGATCCTCGACTACGGCAACCACGCCACCGCGTGGATCGCCGAAGGCGCGCAGGTCAATCAGGACGCGGTGTTCCAAGCGGGCCTGTCCGAGCCGGCCCTTCAGGACGTCAACGTCGAGGCCGTCGCAAGGCTCGAAACGCTCAACGTCGGCGGGCAAGCCTCCATCGCGGACCTGGTGGCGCTGGGGGGCCGCCCGGCCGGCTTCGGCGCCGGCGGCAGTGCGAACGTCGTCTACTACGACAACGATGCGACGGCCTTCATCGACCAGGGCGCCGTCGTGACAGCCGCCGACGAGGTCCGCGTCGCAGCGGACACCTTCTCGTGGTTGATCAATGTTGCGCAGGCTCAATCGGCCGTGTCGGCCGGCGTGAGCGGCGCCGTCAACATCCAAGACCTCGATCTCGATGCGGTGGCCTACGTCGACGACGATGCCTTCGTGACCGCGGGTGGGGATGTCGACACGCTGGCAGGCGGCGAGGTCTTCGTCGCGACGGGAGCGGGGACGCTGCTCAAGGCGAAGCGCCTCGGCGTCGGCGGTGCGGTGTCGTACACCCTCCTCGACAACGAGGTCCGAGCCTTCGTCGGCGAGGCGCATCAGCACGGAGTCGACTTCCAGCTGCCGAGCGGCAGTAGTGACGTGCTCGATCTCGATGCGGAGGCCGAGGAGGCGCTCGACCAGGCCTTGGCGGGTCCGAATCTGGGCCCGGCCTTCCGCTCCCTCGGCACGCTCAGTCCCTTCGACCTGGCGCCGAGCGACCCCACCTTCGAGTTCGTCGTGGACGAGACCGCCATTTCGGTCACGGTGCCGGTGGTGGATACGGTCGCGCATGGCTCGCCCGACGAGCTCGTCGAGACGTTGCAAGCGGCGGTCGACACCTCGCTCGAGGCCGCCGGATTCGATGCCGGCGACATCGCCGTGACGAATCTGCTCGGCACCGTCGGGTTCGCCGCCGCGAGCTCGTCGCCCGCACTCGGGGGAGGTGACGAGGCGGTCGAGCTGGTCGACGAGCGGCGCCAGGCGTTCGCTCCAAGCTTCAGTCTCACCCTCGATGGCGTCAGCTTCGCGGTCGATTTCAGCGGCACCCCGCTGAGCGCCTCGGCGAATGCCCCTACGCGGGCTGCCACCCTCCAGTTGGTGGTCGATGACCTGCTCGTCGCGAACGGATTCGCGGCGGGAGACATCGAGTTCAGCAGCGATGGAGACCAGGTGGTCTTCGGTCTGCCTGCGGGAAGCACGCGTACGCTCGACGCGGTCGCCGCGGCGGCTGCGCTTGACGCGATCCGGGCTGCGGAAGCCGGGGCGTCCGTGCTCACCGAACTCGAAACCGCGGTCGCGTTCGAGGTGACGTTGGACGGCGTTGCGATCGGCGTGACGATGCTCCCGTCATCGCTGGCCGGAAACACCACGCTCGAAGAACTGGCCGCCGACGTGCAGGGGGTCGTCGACACCGCACTGGTCGCCGCTGGCTTCGTGGCGGGCGAGATCGAGATCGGAGTCAGCGATCTCGACGAGTTGTTCGTCGCCTTGCCCGAGGGCAGTGCGCGGCTTCTTCAGGACACCGGAATCGCCGATCTGGTCCTCAATGAACGCCTCGATGCGAGTGGGACCGGCTTCACGACGGGACCGCTCGCACTGCCGTTCACATGGCAGGACGTCGAGCTCCTCGCGTTCGTCGACCCCGCCGATACGTCCGACAACGAGAGTCTCGACGACCTCGTGGCGGACCTCCAGACTGCCTTCGACCGCGCGACGACCGAGGCAGGGCTCGAGGAGGGTGACGTCGTCGTCTCGGGGGCCTCGGGGCAGCTCGAGATCAACGCGCGACCCCGCTCGGTCAGCGGGGAGGAGGCGGCGAACGCAGCGCTGGCCGCGCGCATGGAATCTGGCGTCCTGGGCGGCGACACCCTGAGCTTCGTTCTCACGGTCCAGGGTGGCGACGTGAGCGTGTCCTTGGAGCCCTCGGAGACCTGGAACAACCGTTCCGAGGCGGAGCTCGAAGCGCAGCTCCAGAGCGCGATCTCCGCCGCGCTGACAGGCGCGGGTCTGAACACCGGGGACGTGACGATCTCGCTGGACAGCGGGAGCGTGAGCTTCGTCGCCGCCGGCGGCATCGTGCTCGCCGATACCTTCGACGTCAGGACGGCCCTCGAGGATCGTCTCGGTGCAGCCCTCGGTGCGTTCGAGCCCGCGACGCTGACGTTGTCGTTGTCCGACACGAGCGTCCAGGTCCTGCTGGACCCGGCGGAGATGGCCGATCTCGAGACTGGCGCCGAACTGGTCGTCTATGTCCAGCAGCAGCTCGACGCGGGCCTTTCCGCGGCGGGCTTCGCGGCTGGCGACATCGTCGCCGTCTCCGAAACGGCAACTGGCCAGCTCGTCGTCGGCGACGATCTGCGGGTCGACGCCGAGGCCAGTGAACAGGTCATCGCCGTCGCGCTGGCCGGCACGATCGGCGCCCAGGACCGAAAGGGCGTCAACAGCCAGAACTACAACCAGAGTGCCTTCGAGCAAAGCGCCGAGAACGTCTCGGGTGCGCAAGGGTCCGGCGGGGGCGCCGGCGATGCTTCGGGCCTGCTCTCCGGGTCGGCGTCGGCGATCAATGCGCTCCGACGAAGCGGCAACGGCGGTGTCCAGCAGCAGACCGAGTTCGGCGTGGCGATTTCGGGCGACGCGGTGTGGAACGATCTGCACACCGAGGTGCGGGCGTACATCTCGAACCTCGGCGATGGCTCGACCATCGACGGCAAGGTCGACGTTCACGCAGACAGCGAGACTCTCGCGGTCGCGGGCGGCGGCGCGTGGGTCGCGGCGAACCACACGGGGATCGGCGGAACCTTCATCAAGAACGACCACGACCAGGTCGTGCTCGCCTACGTCGACGACGCGACGCTGGACGTCGAGGCGCTCGACGTTCGGGCCGGCTCGACCGCGGACCTGTGGAGCTTCGGGGCAAGCGGCACGGGCGCCAAGAAGGGGCCCGCTGTAGCCGGTGCAGCGGAATACAGCGTGCGCCGGGTTCGGACGGAGGCCTTCCTCGGAGACGGCGCGGTCATCACGACCTCGGGCGACGTCAAGGTCATCGCGGACCACGACGCCTTCACGCTCGGCGTGATGGGCGGCATCGCGGTCGCCGCGAGGGAATCGAAGCTCGGTGTCGGCGCTGCCGCCACCTACGTCGACGCCACCGCCGATGTTGCAGCCTACGTCGACGAAGGGGCCGTCGTGACCAGCGGCGACGATGTCATCATCGCCGCGCTCCACGAGATGGATTGGATCAACGTCGACTTCGCCTTCGGCCTCGGCCCCCACGCGAGCGATGCAGCCACCGTGTTGGTCGGTCAGCTCGGCTACCTGGTCTACGACGTGGACGTGGACGCGACGGTCCGCAGCGGTGCCTCGGTGCTCGCCAGCGATACCGTTGTGATCAACGCCGAGGACGATCTTCTGCTGGTGACCGTGGCGGGCGGCCTCGGGGCCGCGGAGAGGAGCGCAGCGGGTGCGGCGGCGACCGCGACCGTCGTGAGCCGAACGACCCGCGCCAAGGTCGAAGCCGGCGCGAGCGTCTCGGGTCTCGCGCAGGGGGCCGGCTGGTCCGATGCGGGCGGGCCGACCGCGGTTTCGGGCTTCGACGGCGAAGCCTTCGGCGGCAAGGGCGTGATTCTCGACGCCACGACTCTCGGCCAGACCTACGCGGTCGCCGCAGGGGGCTCGATCACCGGCACTACGCTCAACAGCGGGAATTTCGGTCTCTGGGCCAGCAGTACCTTCGACTGGAGCCGCGAGACCACCGAGGCCACGATCGAAGACGGTGCGCAGGTCAATCAGGCGGCCGGGGCCGCTGAGGACCAGGACGTTCGGCTGCGCGCCATTGGCGACTCGGTTCGCGTGTCGGCCGCGGGCGCGTTGAGCTTTACCGGCGGTACGGCCGCGGGCCTGGCGGGGACGGTGGCGCTCGTCGAACACGAGGCGACCGCTGCGATCGAAGACGGTGCTTGGGTCTCCGCGACCGGGGACGTCGATGTCGTTGCGCTGAATCGCGTCGAGGTCTTGACCCTCGCCGCGGCCGCCACCTACTCGAGCGGCTCCGGCAAGACCTTGAACGCCGCAGCCTCGGGCAGCGTCTTTGACGTCGACCAGGCGACGAACGCCTACATCGGCAATGACGGCTCCTACGACGATCTGGCCGGCGTCACGCAGAGTGGCGGCGCAACGGTCGATGCGGGCGGCAACGTGGTGATCGCGGCCGACAGCGACTTCGAGTTCGAGAGCATCGACGGCGCCGTGGCGATCTCCAAGTCCGGAGGCGGTACCAGTTTCGGTGTGGCGGGGGTCGTCGTCTCGCGCAACGACGCCGTCTCGGCCTTCATCGGTGAAAACGCAGACGTGACGGCCGCCGCCGCGGCCGGCACGAGCGTGGTCCTCACCGGTGAGAAGAGCGGCGACGACCGCGGCACGGCCGAGATCGTGGGCGTCTCGGTCGTCGCGAGTTCGAATGCGGGTCTGTTCGACATCGCGATCTCCGAGAACGGTGCCCTGAGCGGGATCGTGCTCCTCGACGACACCTTCGCCACGATTGCGCGCGGTGCGACGGTTCGAGCGCTCGGCGCCACGGGTGCTCGAGGGAGCGTGAGCGTTCTCGCGACAGACGACACCCGGCTCGCCACCGTGGTGGGGGCCGTCGACATCGCGTCGCTGTTCTCACAAGGCGATACGAAGTCTTACGGCGCCGGTCTGGGTGGCGCTGCGTTGACCAAGACGACCGAGGCGCGGGTCGGCGCCGGAGCCTTCGTGCGTGCGGACGAAAACGTCGAGGTCCGTGCCGATTCCGATGAGCAGATCGCGGTCATCGTGGCCGCCGTCGGAATCGCGGCCAACTTCGGCCAGGACAACCCCGACGACGACGTTCTCGACCTGGAGCTCGAGGAGGACTACGGACTCATCAGGCTCCCGGACAGCGGCGACGACGACAAGCGGACCCTGGCGGTCGAGGGCAGCGGGGCGTTCCTGTGGGGCGACCTGACCACGCGGGCCTTCGTCGAGGCGGCTGAGAGCGCGGCCCAGGGTGCGCGGGTGCACGCCGAAGGAAGCGTGTTGATCGCCGCCGAGCAGCGCACCGAGCTCGATGTCTTCGCCGGCAGTCTGAGCGGGGCCTTCGCTTCGGACGGCGGAAGCTATGCGGCCGGCATCGGCCTCGGGGGCGCCGCATTCTTCAAGACGACGGAGTCCTTCATCGGCGGCTTCGCCTTGGTGACGGCCGATGCGGAGCGCGATGCCATCGCGGCTCCGACGGGCGAGGTCGCGGTCACCTTCGGCGACGCCGAAGCGATGACCGACCCCTCCGTGTCCGGCGACGACGAGGCGACCCTGCTGGATGCCCACGACTCGTTCGAGCTCTTCGACGTCGGCACACCCGGTGCCTTCACCGGTGTCGATCTGACACCGGACGACGACTCGAGTTCGGACGAACTCGTCGACGATTCCCTGACGCAGCAACGCCAGTCGGACTTCACGACCGCCGCACTCAAGGGCGTCGCCGTCACCTCAGTCAATCGTGACGACGTGGCCATCGTCGGCGTGGCGGGGGCGTTTGCGCAGAAGGGCGCCGGGGATCTTTCCGGCACGGCGACCTACCACGATGTGCGCACGTCGGCCCACGTCGACGAGGGGGCCGAGGTCTTCGCCGCGACCGGCGCGGGGCCGATCGACTTCACGCTGACGCTCGACGGGGTAGCACTCGACGTGTCGATCGACCCGCTCGAGACGGTCGACAACGCGGACCTGTCCGCACTGCTCGCGCAGCTGCAGGTCGTCCTGGACGATGTGCTCGTCGCAAACGGATTCTCGGAGGGCGACATCCTCGCTGTGGACGAGGGCACCGGCGTCGGCTTCACGAGTTCGACCGGGACGCTGTCGGGCAGTGCGGGCGCGATCAATGCCGTGCGAGACGGCGGTCGACTGTTCAGCGGTCTGCCGACCGACGGCGGCGACGGCTCGGTGCTCGTCGCGTCCGGAAACGACTTCGCCAAGCTCGGTGTCGCCGCGGGTGTCGGTGGAAGTCAGAAGGCAGCGGGCGCGTTCTCGGCCGAGGTCACTCTCTTCGATGCAGAAACCGAGGCGTACATTGATGACGGCGTGTCGGTCACGGCCGAGGGGGACGTGGTCGTCCATGCCAACGCGCAGGAGGACGTCCTGTCGATCGGAGCGGCGCTTGCCGTGACCGTGAACGGCTCGCAAGCGCCGCAAACCGGTTCCCTGGAAGCCCTGGAGGCTCTCGTTGACATCAAGAAGATCGGCGCTCTCGGAGGCGCAGCTTCGTACGCGCAGATCGACAGCACGACTTCAGCCTTCATCGGGGACGATGCGGCCGATGCCGCGTCCGGCGCCGTGGTCAGCGCAGCCGGAAACGTCCTGGTGTCGGCGAACGCAGACACCGAGATCTTCGACGTCTCCGGCGCCCTTGCGACCGCGGTCGGTTTCGGTCCGCAGACCTTCGATCAGGTGGCCGCAGGGGTCGGGCTCTCCATCGTCCAGGTGGAGAAGAACACCCAGGCCCTGGTCGGAGCGAACGCCCGGATCGATGCGTGGGGGAAGGGCTCCACGCTCGTCGGTGTGGCCGACGGATCCGTCGATCAAGGTCAGACGAGCACGTTGCGAAACGGAGATGACACCCCGTTCACGGCGCGCGACGCCTTCCGGGGGCTCGCGGTGCAGGCGACGTCAAGCGAAGAGCTGATCGTCGTGTCGTTCGCGGGGGCAGCCACCTTCGGTGCGAACAACCCAGACAACAAGACGCTGGCCGGCGGTGTCACCTACGACTTCATCGACTCGGACACGGTCGCACGGGTCGCCGATTCCGCATCGATCCATCAAGGCTCCGAGAACGCTACCGCAGCCCATGCAGACCAGGGCGTTGCGGTCTACGCGGCGAACGACCTCCAGGCCTTCACCTTCGCGGGCACCCTGGCTTTCGGGCGAGGGTCGACCTTGGCGGGAGCCGCCGACGTGGGCACGTCGAAGAACGATGTCACGGCGATCCTTCAAGGAGACGTTTCGGCCCGGGGCGACGTGGACGTTGCGGCGCTCTCGTTGACGGAGATCGACAGCGTGGCTGTCGGAGGTGCCGTCGAGCTCGGAGACAGCACGGCTTCGGCTCAGCTCGCCTTCGCGGGGTCCGCGACCGCTTGGGGAATCGGCGGCGCCATCAGCTTCACCGGCACCGACGCAGCGCTGGAGAGCGATGATTTTGACGACACCTTCTCGGCGGCAGACGCCAGCGACGAAGCGGTCGCAGCCGTCGCGACCGAGTTCGGCGAGGCGAGCCCTGCCGCGTTCAGCGCGATCGTCGACCTCTTCACCTCGGGGATCTCGGGCAAGACGAGTGGTCGTTTCTCTGAGAGCTTCGACGACTCCATTGAGGGTTCCGGGGCGACCGCGGCGATCTCCAATGCCACAGTGAATGCTGGTGGCAGCGTGTCGGTCGAGAGCAAGAGCGAGATCGAGTCGCTCAAGATCGCAGGTTCGCTGGCGATCTCGTCCGACAACGCATCCGTGGCGGGCGCCTTCGACATCCTTCGGGTCGACCAGGACGTCACGGCCTTCATCGATGATGGCGTGACGGTGAACGCCGGTGTGCATGTCGGAGTCGGGGCCTTCTCGCAACTCGGCGTGTCCGGCTTCGCGATCGCGGGCGGATATTCGGGGGACGAGATCACGTTCGTCGGCTCCGCGGGGCTCTACGACATCGACGTCGACACACAGTCGTACATCGGTGACGACGCCACCTCGGCGGCGGGCGCCGCGAAGGTCACGGCCGAAGGGAACGTCGTGATCGCCGCCGACAGCGACTTCGACTTCGACGTCATCGACGGGAACGCCGCGCTTGCGAATAGCGACTCCATCGCGCTTGGCTTCGCCGTCGCGTGGTTGGATCGCGTGGATGACACCCGCGCGACCGTGGGTGACTTCGCCCAGATCACCGCGAAGGGTGAGCAAGGTTCGAGCTCGGTCTTCACCGGACAGAAGGACGGCGATGGCAACAAGCTGACCGCCAGCGTCACCGGGGTCGCGATCGTCGCGACCTCATTCGAGGAGATGTTCCCGATCGCCTTCACGGGCGCCTTCGGCGATTCGGCCGCCTCGCTTCAGCTCGGGGGCAGCATCCTGACCGAGGTCACGGTGGCCGAAGTCGGTGAGAACGCCCAGATTGCCGCCAGCGATGGTGACCTGCTGGTCTCGGACGCGAGTCTGACCTTGCTCGCTGCGAGCGCAACGACGATGACGTCCGTCGTGGGTGGCGTCTCGGTCGCGCGCAGCAAGCAGGGCGCAGCGGGCGTCGTTGGCGTCGGTGGCGTCGTGCTCGACAAGGTCACGCAGGCGATCGTCGGTGCAGGAGCCGACCTCGAGGCTGACAACAACATCGAAGTTCAGGCCGATTCCCGCGAAGATCTATTCGCAGTCGCCGTATCCATCGGTGCGTCGGCCGACGTTGGCGGCGGGTCATCAGGGGGGCTGGGCCTCTCGGGGAATTTCCTCGGCAATGCGACCTTCTTCCAAGGTGGGATCGAGACGCAGGCGCTGATCGCCGGAGCGACGACACCTGCTGGCGGTGCCTCCCTGGTCGCCCAGGGCAACGTCATCGTGTCTGCGGTCGACGACACCGAACTGGACTTCCTCGCCGGCAACGTGGCCTACTCGGACAACGGCTCGGGCATCGGGATTGGGATCACCGCGGGTCAGTTCCGCAAAGTGACCGAAGCCGTCGTCGGCGAGAACGCGAAGGTCGTCGGGCTCGCGACGCGCAGCGGCGTCTCCGTCGCGACGGGCGAATTCGACGTCAGCTTCGTCGATACGGAGCTCGCCTCCGATGTCGCCGTGGATGTCGAAGATCGCGACCAGATCCCCGACCTCGCCACCTTCGACATCGGTGCGCCGGGCGATTTCGACGATGTCGATCTGACACCGCAGAACACCTCGAACGCGAGCGAGGCGGATGAGGAGTCGCTGACCCAGAAACGCCAGTCCGCGGTGGAAACGACGGCCATCCAGGGTGTCGCGGTCACCGCGATCAACATGGACGACCTCGCCGTCATGGGTATGTCGGCGACCGTGTCGACGGCGCAGGAGGGGCTCTTCGCGGCCGCGGTGGGTGGCGTGGTGACGGACTTCACGACGTTGACCTCGGCCCGGGTCGCCGAGGACGCGATCATCAACGAGGATCCGGACGACGATGGCTCGGCGACTGCGGGGGACGCGCAGAGCGTGCTCGTTGCAGCCGGGAACGACTTTTTCCGCCAAGGCCTGGGTGCCGCGGTCGCGGCCGCGACCGCGCAGAAGAGCCTGGGTGCGGCGATCGCGATCGACACGAGCCTGCTCGACGCGACGACCGAGGCCTACATCGATGACGGAGCGCAGGTTTACGCCGAGCAGGATGTCGTCGTCTCGGCCCGTGCGATCGAAGACCACGTGATGGTCGGTGCCACCCTCGCGGGGGGCGGAGCCGGCGGCGGCGGTGGTTCTGGCACGCTCGCGTTCCTGACCACGTCGACGAAGGCCTTCATCGGCGATGACGCCACGGCGCTCGAGGGCCAGGCCGTCCAGGACGGTGCGCTGGTCTTCGCCGGTGGCAACGTGCTCGTGCACGCCGACGATGCGACCGAGCACTGGGCGCTTGGCGGCGGCGTTTCGGGTGGCAAGTACGGGGGCCTGGGGATCGGCTGGGCCTACGCCGAGATCGAGAAGGACACACAGGCCTTCATCGGGGACTACGCGACGGTCGATGCACTCGGCCAGTCGACGGGCCTCACCAACGTCCTCTCCGGTGAGCGCGATACGGCAGGCAGAACCCTGACCAACCACGGCGCAGACGGTTCGATCTATCAGACGGATGCCGACTTCGCGGGCGTCGCGGTGCAGGCGACCTCGAGCGAGGAGCTGTTCCAGATCGGCGCGACGGCCAACGGCGGCATCTACTTCGGGCTCGCGGGCGGTTGGACCTACGAAGAAATCGACTCGGACACGACCGCATCCATCGAAGCGAACGCGCGCGTCAACCGGCGGGCGGACAACGGGACCCGTGCGGCCTCCGATCAGAAGGTCCGCGTCGTTGCGGCCAACGAGGTTCAGGCCCTGGGCGCCGCCGGAGGCGGTGCGGGTGGCCTCGTCTCCGTCGCCGGAGCCGTGGACGTCGGCCTCATCCGCAATGACACGAACGCGTCGATTCTCGGCGACGTGGCGGCTCTCAACGACGTCGATGTGCTGGCGTTGTCCGACGAGGTGGTCGAGAGCTACGCGGTGAGCTTCGGCGCCGGCATCGGGACGATCACCGGCGCCGTCTCGGTGTGGTTGATCGGGTCCGGACTCGATTCGTCGATCGAGATCGAGCAGCGCGACGAGGATGGAAACACGGCGGACTCATCGGAAGAAACCGTGGTGACGGCCGATGCGCTGTCCTCCGAGTACAGCGAGGCCACGAGTGCCGGGAGCACCCTGGCCGGCAATATCGATGACTACGCGGCCCTCGGATCGACGGACACGGAGAGCTTCCTCGGGAGTCTGACCGACGGCCTGCGCGACGGCCTGCTGCAGGTGCCGTCGGGTTCGTCGGCGAGCGCCCTGGCCAGCGATGGCGCGGTCCAGGGCACGACCGCCTTCGTCGGGTCGGGCGCCTCGGTCAGCTCCGGTGCGAGCCTGAACGTGCGAGCCGTCGACGTCGCGGACGTCTATCAGATCTCCGGCCAGGTCGGCGTGGGTGTGATCGCCGCGGGCGGAAGTGTCGCGATCGGCACGCTGCGCAACTCGGTCGATGCCTTCGTCGGGGCCGGTGCGACCGTCACGCTGAGCGGCGGTGCCGGGGAGGCGCTGGTCGTCGAGGCCTTGTACGAGTCGACGCTGTACTCCCTGGCCTTCCAGGGGCAGGCGGCCGGCACGGCCGGTGGCGCGGTGATCGCCGTCGTGAACGATCGCAGTTCCCAGGCCGCGACGATCGGCGATGGCGCGACGTTGGACCTCGGCGGTGGTGATCTGACGTTGCGGGCGCAGGCCGATCGGACGATCGACCGAGCCCAGGCCGTCGGGGCGAACCTCGGCCTGCTCGGTGCGGTCGGCGTCTCGTACGGCGCCGGTTTCCTCGCCGGGTCGACGACGGCCACCTTCGGTGACACGGACTTTGGTCAGGACAGCGCCGTCCGCGACGTGACGGTCGAGGCCGCCTCGGTCGGCGACTTCGACCAGGTCGAAGCGCAGATGGGCTCTGGCGGGCCGGGATTGTTCGCACTCACCGGCGCGGGGGCGGTCGCGGAGTTCACGCCGACGGTCACCGCGACGATCGACAGCGGCGCCGACATCGACGCGACGGGTGACCTGCTGGTGCGAGCCCGGAGCGAGGCGGACCCCGAGGCCTTCTCGGTCGGCATCGCGGTTGCGGGTACCGCGGCGCTCGGCGCGAGTGTGGCGCTGTCGCGAAACACGCCCACGGTGCGGGCATCCATTGCCGATGCGTCCGTGCTGACCTCCACGGGTGACATCCTGGTCGAAGCGCTGCATAACGTGCTCGTCGACGGCACGGTCGTCACGGAGGCCACTCGCGCGGAGGCGATCGGTGGTTCCGGGGCGCTCGCGCTCGCCGCGGCGGGTGGTTGGTCCGAGACCACGGCCAACGCCGACGTCAGCGCGCTGATCGGGGACGCCTCGACGTCGAGCGTCTCTCCGACGATCACGGCAACGGCTGGCTCGGTGACGGTGCGGTCGCAGTCCGCGGCCCGCGCGGAGGCCGAGACCGACGGCGGTGCCGTGGGGCTCGGACTGGGCGTCGGCGCGATGTTCGCGTTCGTCGATGCCGGGGGCAGCTCCGAGGCCATCGTCGACGATGCGACGCTGGTGGCCGGCGGCGACGTGGTGATCGAGGCCGAAGCCGACATCCATGGAGACGCGGATGCCTGGGCCGCGACCGGCGGCGTCGGTGCGTCGCTGAACGCGGCGCGGCCGCGAGCCACGGTCAATCCCACGGTGACCGCAAGCCTGGTGGGCGGCGACGTCACCGGCGGGGACGTCTCGGTGCTCGCGACCGCAGTGTCTCCGCGTGCGGTGGCCGAAGCGTACGGTGCGTCGGTGGCGGTCGGTCTCGCGATCGGCGCATCCCTTTCCGACGCAAATCTCGATGCGACGGTTTTCGCGGGTGTGTCCGGCGATGTCACCGGATCCTCGCTGACGGTCCAAGGGGCCCAGACGGCGGCGGCCAACGAGCTGTCAGCGGAATCCAACGCCTTTGCGAGCTCCGGCGGCGGCCTGCTGGGCTTGGTCGGCACCTCGGCCGACGCGCGAGACCGTGGCGAAGTCGTCGCGGCGGTGGAGCCCGGCCCGGAACTGACGATCGACGGCGATGTGCTCGTCGATGCCACGAACACGGCCACCCTGTCTGCGAACCCGGATGGGATCGGCATCGGGATCGCCTTGGGCGTCGGGCGGGTCCTGGGCACGGTCGAAGTCGATACCGTCACCCGTGCTCGGCTGGGTGCGGATCTAGAGGACGTGGCGTCGGGAACGCCCGGTGCGGTGACGGTCGTCGCGGACAACGTCACGGTCAACGCAGACGGCAACCACACCGGCGAGATGGAAGCGCTGATCGCGGCCGGAGGCATCCTCGGCGGGATCGCCGCCGCGGAGCCCGAGTTCGACTTCACCACCGTGACGAGCGCCGAAATCGGCCACAACGTCGACATCGACCTGGTCTCCGGGACGACGGCTGGGAGCGGTGACGGCCAGCTCGACGTTGAATCGACGCAGGAGACCGAGTTCAACTCGCGGACGCGCGCGATCGCCGGTGGCTTCTTGAGTGGCGGCGGAGCGACGATCCAGCACACGATCCGGCCGACCGTGCGCACGAAGATCGGCGACGGGTCGACGATCGAGGCCCGCAACATCGATCTCGATGCCACCAATCGGTTGACGCAGCCGCAGCTCGATCCGGTTTCGGATGGCGTCGGTGCAGTCCGGGCGAATTTCTGGGCTGCGAGCGGCGGAGCGCTGACCGGCGGGGGGGTTGATACCTCGACGACGCTGGAACTCGACTCCGTGATCGAGGTGGGTGCCGACGCGGTGCTGGAAGTGATTGGCGCCGTCAGCGACGACGACGTCTTTACGCTGAACGTCCAGAACGAGATCGATGTCCAGAGTTCGGTGGTGCTGGGCACCGGCGGCGGTGTCGCGGTCAATGACACGACCACCTCGGTCGAGGCCGACGACGTCACGGCGCGCATCGACATCGCGGAGGACGCGACGTTGGTGAGCCCCGGCCAGCTGGTCCTCGAGGCACGGACCGACGGCGCGCTCGACGTCACGTCGAGCACCGAGACGTATGGCGGTGCGACTCCGGTGAACGGAACCGTCACTGCGACGCTGACGCCCGACAACGAGATCGTGGTGGGGCAGGGCGCGGTGCTGTCGGCGCGCGGCGACGTCTCGCTGCTGGCGGGCACAGATCGAGCCTTCGGCCTGGATGACCTGTCTGTCGATGCTCGGCACGACGGCTTCTCCGGTAGCCTCATTTCGAGCGAGAACCTGAATGCGACCGCCACGCTGACCGCGACGAACTTCATCGAAGTCGCCGCGGACGCGCTCGTGCAGAGCGCCGGCGTCGCTCGCCTCTGGGCGGACAAGACGGCGCTGCACGACGCGTACGCGAACGCCGAGCAGACGGCGGGAGGCTTCTCGTTGAGCGGGGAGTTCAACGGAGCGGCCAGCATCGCCCGGGGCAACGTCGACAACGACACGGTCGGCATCGTTCGGATGGACGGCACGGTGCGGACCGGCACCGAGCGCTTCAAGCGGGTCGAGCTGACCGGCTGGGACACGACGTCGCCCGATGCGGGTGGCCTGGGCGTCACGGGCTGGGTCTACAGCGACGGCGTCGCCGAGGGCGCCCTCAACGCGGTCGTCAGCGGTAGCGAACTGCTGACGGACGTGATCTTCGAGCTGATCTACGATGGCACCTCTTCGACGATCGAAGTCGTATCCGGCAGCTTCGCCACCGAGGCCTTGCTGGTGGCCCACGTGCAGACAGCGATCGATGCGATTCTCGGGGCGAGCACGGTCGAGGTGCAGTCGGTCGACGGCCGCCTTCAGTTCACCCTCGATGCGTCCAAGCGCGACGCGCACACGCTCGGCGACAGCTCCTTCCTGTCGAATTCCAGCGGCGACTACACGTCCCTGCTGGTGGGCGAGTTGAACGACGCCAGGTCCCGGCTGGCGACCGTCGGGGGGGGCGATATCCAGCTCCGCGACTTCTATCTGCGAGAGATCGAGCGCCTCGAGACCGAACTCGGCGTCGAGCAGCTGTTGGGGGCCCCGATCGCGGGCAACGGCGACCGCCTTCCCGTCACCGTCGACGTACTGATCGCGCGAATCGGCGCGTTGACGGCCGAGGCCGGGCCGGTGCTGGTGCGGACCGGCGACCTGGTCGGCTCCGGTGTCTGGGACGCGCCCGGAGATGCGAGTATCACGGTCACGAACGAGACCCCGGCGTTCCTGGAGATCGCCGGGATGACCATCCCGCCGACCAATGGGGGCCTCTTCTTCAACGCGCTGCCGGTCGAGAGCAACGACGCGATCTCGATCCGCAACGAGACCTCGGGTGGCGTCACGCTCGACGACACCACGGTGACAGCGGACTTCGACACGATTCCGAACACCGCGACCGACGTGCCGCAGATCGTCATCGAGAACACGCTCGACGTCGCGATCTACAACGTCGCCAACGGCACGCGCTACACGTGGCCGGACCTGACGATCCTGGGCGCGCAGGATGGCGGGCAGGGCATCGATGCGGTGTCGGCCGATGTGACGCTCGAGACCGCGTCTCAGGGCACCGGCGACATCATCGTCGAGGGCACGATCTCGTCGGCCAGCCTGACGATCACCGCGGGCGGTCGATTGATCGTGGATGGGGTTACCGAGTTCGATATCGATGGCGTCGGTTTCGAGCCGTGGGCCGCGGCGACGGCCGGGCCCTCGTTCCAGATCGTCAGCGGGATGGAACTCGCGGACATCACCCCGATCGGAGCGGTGGCCGAAGGCACGTCGGCAGAACAGACCGCGTGGCAGACCTTCGCCAACACCCTTCTGGGTGGGGCCGATACCAACTCCGAGCTCAATGCCTCGTTCGGCCTCAGCTACGCGGACTCGGTCAAGGATGCGGTACGGGCTGCCTTCCCGGGCGGACTCGCGGGCTCCCATACGAACCGGGCCCTCACGGCCTCCGAGCGGTCCGCGCTCGACGGACTCCCCGGCGTCACGGCGCCGGCGGCGGCCGAAACCATCGCGAACGTGCTGGCCGAGGAGCCGTCCGAGGCGACGGCGATTCGCGCCAGCCAGATCTTCATCCGCGCGGAATACCTGAACCTCAACGGCATCATCGAGAGCGGGCGTGAGCGGTACGACCTCGATCTGACGACGGGGCTGCGCAGCCAGATCCTGACGAACGGCCCGACCGTGGTCGACGGCGTCTCGGTCGGCTTCGACGCGGGCGCGAACAGCTGGCTGATCGGCGACATCCGGAGCACGGGCGGACTCGTCGAGATCGATGGCCGGGTGCTGAATACGGGCAACGGCGAAGTGCGGGTGCTCGGTGGCTACCCGATCGTCGACATCGTGAACTCGACCACCTTCGACGTTACGGTGGGCGAGATCGACCTGTCCAACCCCGGTGTGGGGGTGGTCCGGTTCCGCGACCCCGCTCTCGGGGAGAGCATCTCCGGCCAGTTCGGAGACGAGAACGCCCTCAAGGCCAAGACCACGTTCTCGTTCGACGGGATCGACGACTTGATCGACCTGGCGGACGGCGTCGTGCGCCGCGTGAATTTCGGGAACAACTTCGATATCGGTGCGCGTCTTGCCGACGCGCGAATCGTCCAGGAGTTCGACCAGAGCGGAATGCCGCTCGAGCCCCCGGTCCCGTTGAAGTGGTCGGTCAACGCGGGAACTGCCAGCGAGGGAACAGGCCTTCTCGCCCAACTCAGAAACAGCTTCAACTCCTACGTCGATCCGGGCTTCCCGGAGGACCCCCTGTACACGATCGATGGAGGGGCGGACTTGGACTTCGATCGAGAGGGCATCGACCTCAAGATCTCCTTGAATGGCCCCTCGCTCAGCTTCGCGCGGCGCGTCCTCCTGGAAGACTGGGTGTCGGAGGTCCTCACCGAGCGAATCAACGTGACGCTCACGGAGGATGTCGACCTCACGATCGTGCAACAGGGCGTGATCACACCCCTCACCGTCAAGGCGGGGACCTTTAGCTGGGAGGGATATCGGGCCCACGTCCGGGATTCCATCGCAGCTGCAGTGGGCGCCGCGAACGGCGCTCGGGTCGACGTGTACTTCGGCTCGGACGGCGAGCTCGATATCGACGTCCAGAACGTGTCGGTCACGACCTTCTCCCGGCTCCCGGACGGCAGCGTGCGGGAGTCGTTGTTCGCCGCCGACGCAAGTCCCAGGTCGATCATCGGCAACGGAGACGGCACCACAGAGCATCTCTACGATCCCCTGACCGGGACCTTCGAAAGCCACTCTGGCCATGGACTGGGTAATGACGTGTCTGTTTCCTCGGCGGTGGTGTTCGACTCGGACGGCAACGAACCGTTCCGCTACGCAGATGGCACGCCGATCGAGGACGGAACGATCCTCTGGGCGATCATTCTTCCCCCGCTCCCCGGCTCCCTTCTCTACCAGGATTTCCAACTGGCTGCGACGGAAGCCGACGCGCTGGCGGGCAACCAGTTGTTCTTCCAGGTGCCTGAAGGGACGGAGCACAATCGGATCTACCCGGTCACGCTGGCCGAGTCGAGCTCCGGGACGCTCGACTATCAGCCGGCCGAGGGCTGGCGCTACAACTGGTCCGTCGCCGTCGAGACCGGCTCGGTCTTCACGCTGACCCAGGAGACGACGGAGAACTGGCTCGACATCGCCGAGCCGGACCCCTCGGAGATCACGACCCAGGGCGACGAGACGGTGCTGACCGTCGGCACGCCGACCGATACTGCGCCTTACTTCGTGCTCGACCCGGACGTGACGGGCGGCTACGCGTTCAACACGCGGTCGGTCGAGACGACCGGCGAAGCCGTGCTGGTCTCGTCGTCGCAGACGGACAACGACCCCTTCGGAATCTCGACGACCTACACGTCGACCTACGAAACTCGCCAGACGACGCAGAACCTCCACACGCACAGCATCGAGGCCGACCGCCCGATCGGGATCACGTTCTTCGGTGCCGTCGATCCGGAGGCCGAAGAGTACGTGTCGATTCAGTCCGGCCAGGGCTCCGTCAACCTGCTGGGCGGCATTCGGAATCCCGACGGCGTGACCCACGTGGTGGGCGAGACGATCACCGCGTCTCCCGATGTCAGCGTCGGTGGCGATCACGTCCGCCTCTTCGGCGTCGACGAAACCGTCGGCGGAATCGGCACGGAGGAGCAGCCCCTCCAAACGCTCGTCAGCGACGGCGGGCGCCTCGAGGCTGGCGCCCAGGGTGGCGACGTCTTCCTCACCAACGTGAGCGACGGCACGATCGAGCTCGACCAGGCCTCGTCCGTGCTCGGCGCCGTGGAAGTCTCGACTGCGGGAGGCTTCGTCGGGAGCGGTGAGGCGGATTCGGTGCGCGCTCTCGATCGGTTGCTGATCGTGGCCGAGGGGGGCGGTGTCGGAAGCGCAGAGCTTCCCGTGACGATCGACGGCGATGCGGGCGACGGCGTCGCCGGATTCGAGCAGATGGCACCGCTCGAGGTCTTCGCGGCGGGCGACGTCTTCCTCGACTACGACTCCTCTTCCGGCGGGTTCGACTTCCCGGTGAGCGAGATCGTCGCCGGCGGGAACGTCGGCATCAGCGTGGCCGGCGGCGGCAGCCTGATCGACGTCAACGCGGTTGAGCGTGTGGACGACCGAACGCTGGCCGACCTGGAGGGTGGGCTCTGGGCCGATCTGCAGCTCACGGGCGACGACGTGGACGACAAGGTCGCCGCGCTGAAGGAGCAGTTCGCGTCCGTGCGTGAGGCGGAGTATCGGCGCTACTGGAACCTGCGCGACACCCAGCCCTACGACGGGATCGACGTGCTGAACGCCCGTGACCCGATCGATCCGGCGACGACCTTCGTCGTCTCGGTGGGTGACGGCGGCGCGGTCCAGTTCGCCGAGGACCAGGTGCGCTTCGAGGCGGACGAGTTCCTCGAGGTCGACGGCCGTGACGCGAGCGGTGGGCAGGGCTTCGCGGTGATCGCGGATGGGTCGTCCTTCGCCAGCGGCGACATCGAGCTGTCCAACGTCCTGGCGCTGTCGACCACCGACGCCGCGACCCTCTTCGGGGACACCTCGGTCGCGACCGGCGGTCTGCGAGAGGTCAATCAGAGCGCCGAGTCCAATGAGCGGCTCTTCGACACGTCGCTGCTGTCGGGCAGCGCTCAGGTCGACGCGGTGTTCGTCGAAGACGACGGCACGATCCTGCTCTCGACCGACGGCGACGCGACCCTGGCGGGGCTCTCGTTCGGACCCGACGACATCGTGGCCTACGACCCGTCGGCCGGAACAGCCGAAATCCGCTTCGCGGGGAGCGGCCTCTGGAACATCGATGCGTTCCACACGAGTGCGGACGGCTCGGTTCTGTTCTCTGCCGACGACACGATCACCGCCAGCGTCGGGCAGATCAACACAGGAATCTGGGTGGTCTCCCTGCACACCTTCGCGGGCTTCGAGTTGCTCGACCTGGTGCCCGACGAAGACCTCGAGTTCACCGGCCTAACGGGCGGGACGGGCGTGATCAACCTGCGCGATGAGATCGAACTCGCCGCGAGCCGCCTCGGCGTGTCCGGGTTCACGATCGGCAACGCGATCTTCCGCGACACCGTCAACGATGGCCAGCAGATGGCCGAACTGATCGAGGGGCAGATCAACCAGGCTCTCCTGGCGGGCGACCTCGGGCTTCGGATTCAGCTCGACTTCACGCAAACCGGCATCGAGGCCCGGCTCGAGGGCGGTCCGGCCGGCGCTGACGCGATCATCGACGGGTGGGGAGCGATCTTCGACGCCTTCGTGAAGGAGAATCACAAGATCCAGGTGACGCCGAATGCTGGCTTCTCGGTCTTCGCCGCCGGAGCGGGCCGCAGTCTGGACATCCCTCAGACGACGTACACGCTGAACGAGTTCTACGACCAGGTGCGCGGGACTCTGGACGACACGCTCGGCGAGCTCGCCGGGAGCGCCGTCCGAATCGGGTTCAATGAGCTCGGCGAGTTGGAGTTCTCGTCGGCGACGATCCGCGATGGCGACGTGGCGCGGTGGGACCGCTCCCCGGCATCCGCAACGATCTTGTTCGACGAGGACCTCTTCGGGAGCGATCCCGCGGTCAACACCGATCAGGACCGCAACGTGAACGGCGTGTCGGTGCTGACCGTGGGGGACACGGAACTGCTGCTGCTGACCGTCGAAGGCCTCGACGACACCACGTTGGGCGGTCTCTCGTTCGGCAGCAGCGACGTGGTCGCCTATGACGCCGACGGGACCGCGACGGCAATCCTCGTGTTCGACGGGTCATCCTTCGACGGGGCGGACGAGGACCTGGACGCGGTCGCGCTACTCGATTCGTTCGGCGTCGTGACGCTCGAAGACCACGGCTTCAGCGAAGGCGAGGCCCTCGCGTACGGGGGCGGCGATTCGGGAGGTGGCGTCGGCCTCGACAGCGGCGTGATCTACTACGCCCGCGACGTCGGAACGGACCAGTTCTCGCTGGCGGTGGACACGGTCGGCTCCGATCGCCTCGCGCTGCTGAACCTGGTCGGGACCGAGACGCTCCTGCCCGTGACGCTGTTCGACCCGGGAGCGGACCTGGACCCGGCTGCGGACACGATCGTGCTCGAGGGTGCGGGGCTCGAGACGGGCGATCTCGTGGCCTTCGTGGCCGAGACCGGCGCCACCCCCATCAGTCGCGTCGAACCCGCGGACCTCGAAGACGGCGCGACGCTGTTCGTGGTCTCGAGCGACGGGTCGACGATCGAGGTGTCGGACCGCATCGGGGGCGAAGCCTTCGAGCTCCGTGCGAGCGAGATCGCTGGCGACCACGGCCTCACGGTCGTGTCGACGGGCGAGCTGCTGACCTTCGATGCCGTCGATGGCCTCGTCGGCGACGCGCTGCCGGCAGCCGGACTCTCCGTCGGCGACGAGCTCGTCTATCGCGTCAACGTCTACGACCCGGATCACGTCCTCTCCTTCCCGGACGCGACCGTGACCGACCTGCTCGCCCTCGGCTTCTCGCAGACCGAGGTCGAGGACCTCGAGGCGGCCGAGACGCTGGCCTACCACGCGCTGCATGCCTTCTACGGGAGCTTCGGGGACAGCTTCGATCCGGACTTCACCTACACGCTCACCGCCGAGGAATCTGCCGCCCTCGAGAGCGGAACGCGGGAGTGGACCGCGGACGAGCTGTTGACCACGTACAGCGCGGGCCTGTTGCTCGCGACCAGTGACACGACGGTCGACATCGAGGATCCGAACGTCGTCGGCGTCGACGTGACGATCGACGTGGACGGCGCCGGCATCGGCTCACAGCAAGCCGCGTTCGACATCGACACGAGTCCGGTGGACCCGATCACCCTGACCGAAGAGCAGAGGGGTGTGCTGGCACAGGCGGAGCGCGAAGACGTGACCTACATCGCGTTCGACGGCGTGACCGGCGCGGCGATCCAGGTGCTCGTGACCGATCTGCGCACCCTCGAGGTGTCGGGTGCGACGCTCGGCAGCGGGTTCGCCGTCGGCGGCTTCCTCGAGATCCAAGGCACGTCGTTCAACGACACGGCGGGCGAAGCGCTGGAGATCGTCGCCATCGACGGGACGTCCATCACGGTGGCGACGGACCTGGTGCCGGAGAGCGCGACGGGCGTCTCGCTGAGCCCCGCAATCGTCGATCCGAGTTCCCAGATCGGCCAGATCGAAACGGTGCGGATCCAGCTCGCCGAGGACTTCGACATCCGAGCGAGTGGCGAGGTCACGATCACCGCCGACGGACGCGTCGACCTCGGCTCCGAGGACGACGTGACCTTGGCCGGCATCGACGCCGGGACGGACAGCGTCCGGGTGAAGGTCGATGGGGACCTCGCGTTGACCGGAACGCTGACGACCGGGGAGCTCGTGCTCGAAGCCGCCAACGGCTCGATCGGCACGGCGCTCGCTCCCTTCATCGTCGACCCGCAGTCGGGCCTGGTGAACGCGCGCGCCCGCGGCGACATCCATCTGACCACACCGACTGGTGATCTCGAGATCGGGACGATCTACTCCGGTGGCGTCGTCCATCTGACCGCGCCCACGGGTGGGTCCATCGTCGACGGGCTCGATCACGACTTCACCAATCTGCAGAGCTCCGGCGCCGTGCTGGTCGCTGAGAGCGGTTCGATTGGCAGCGTCGACAACCCGTTGGAGCTCATCGAGTTCGGCGGGGTCACGGCGGTCGCGAACGGCGACGTCGTGCTCGTCGGCACTTCGGCGAACCTGCTCGTCGACACGATCCTGTCTCGAACCGGGGACGTGTGGCTCGAGTCGGCGCTGTTCATCCTCGACGGCGCGGATGCGGTGGATCCCGAAGATCCGGTCGCCAGCGGCCAGACGGCCGGAACCGATCCGAGCCTTCCCGCCGCCGACGTCGTCGGCAACGACATCACGTTGATCGCAGGGACGGCCGGGGCCGGCGGCATCGGCGGGGTGGTGAACCCGCTCGATCTCGACAGTGGCTACTCCGGCGAGGGGGCGGTGACGCTCCGAACTGCACTCGCAAGTGGCTATGTCAACGAAGTCGCGGCCGACGGCGGCGCGAGTACTCAGGACCTCAGCGTCGCGGAGGCGGTTGCGGATGGCGTCGATACGGACGCGGTCCTCCACGCGATCGTGCTGAACGCTTCGTCGGGTCGGATCCTGAACCGAGGGGGGAGCGCCCAGATTCGGGGCGAGGCCGCCGCCTTGTACGCGCGGGACGGCATCGGCACCGCCGGCGAGGCGTTCCTGATCGACGTGGACCACCTGGAAGGTGGCTCGGAGGGCGTCTTCCACGTGTACCGCGCCGGGGACCTCGGGGTCGGCGGAGTGACGACGGCACTCGCAGGTGACAGCTCGGACGGCATCGAGGCGCAAACCATCATTCTCGACGTCACCGGCGAGGTGGTGGCGACCGAGGGCTTCGCCGGAGGCACGCTCGATCTCACGGCGGCGGGTGTCCAGGTGCTGGCCACCGCCGACGTCGCGGTGGGCGACGTGGAGATCACGTCGAGTGGCGATGTCAGCGTCGAGGAAGGCTCGACCTGGCGCGGGGACGGCGACGGCTTTGCGCTGTCCGCCTCCACCGCCGGCACGATCGGCACGCTCCCCTACGGGGCGGGTGACGTGATCCTGCACGACGACGTGACGGGCGAGAGCTCGATCCTGTTCCGCGAACAGGCATTCGCCGACCTCGGCGAGAACATCGATGCGTTCCACGAAGTCGGTGACGGGACCTACCTGCTCTCGACGACTGAGGACGCGACCCTCGGGGGCCTCGACTTCCGCAACGGCGACGTCGTGTCGTACGATCCGCGCACCGATACGGCGACGCTGGTCTTCGACCAGGACCTGTTCAGCGACTTCGAGAACCAGGACGTGGACGCGGTCACGATGCTGCCGAACGGCAACCTGGTCATGTCGTCGAGGCTGACGTCGAACATCGACGGCATTCGCTTCCTCGGGGGCGACGCCTTCGAGTGGAACCCGACGACGGGCGAGGTCAGCAAGTACTTCGCGCGCGAGACCTTCACGCGCGATCAGTTCTCGAACATCTTCGGGCTCCACGCGCTCGACGACGGCAGCCTGCTGATGACGACCATCGGCAACGGCGCGCTTCCGGGCGTCAGCTGGAGCACCGGCGCGGTCGTGCGCTGGGATCCCTCCACCGGGGTCGGCAACCTGGTGCTGGATGCGGGTCTGATCACCGGGTCGTGGGGGGCGCTGTCGCTGAGCCCGAACGCGAGCCGCGTCGCGCTGACGGGACAGAACGTCTCGTTCGGCGGTTCCCTGCGCGCGATCGATGCGGACTTCGAGGCCACGGCGGGCGACATCACGCTGTCGGGGGAGGGCGATCTCCGGGTACTCGGCGCGGACGTCAGCCTCGTGGCGTCGGGAGGCGGCGACCTTTCGATCCTCGATGGCTTCCAGGTCTCGGCCGACGACGCGTCGCTGACCGTGGACAACATCACGATCGGTGGCGAGCAGACGCGACTCGACATCGTAGGGGACCTGACCCTGTCGGTGTCCGGTGACGTGTCGGTCACGGATGGCGCAGCAGTCACGACCGAGGGATCGCTGACGGTTCAGGGAGCCTTCGTCGAATTCGGAACGGGCTCGGCGATCGAGGCGTCCGATTCTCTCGCGATCACGAGCCTGGTCGGCCCGTCGGGCGTGGGCGTTTCGATGGACGGCGCGAGCGTGACCGTCGGGGACAGGCTCACGGTCACCGCACCGGCCGGTCCGGTCGACGTGGCCGACAGCGCGCTTCAAGCCCGGCTGATCGAGATCCAAGCGCAGGACGACGACCTCTCGGTCACGAACACCGCGGTCGACGCCGTCGCGATCCGGCTCGATGCGGACATCGACCTCACGATCGAGGGTTCGACGCTCGATGTCGCTTGGCGAACCGACTACGCGGCGGGCGACGATCTGCGAGTGGTCGGTGGTTCCCTCGAGAGCGCATCGGTCTCGATCGACGGGGCCAACGTAGGGTTCGACGAGGGGGCCGCGATCACCGCGCCCAACATCGAGATCTCGGCCTCGGTCGGCGTGGTGGTGGATGGAGGGGCGACCCTTCTCGCCGAAGCGGTCGAGATGGACCCGGGCCTCGCGTTGTCGATTGCCGGTGCGGGTACGGCGACGCTCGGCGGGCTCTTGTTCAACGACGACCAGGCCGTCTTCTACGACCCGGTCGCGGACTCCGCGTCGCTGCTCTTCGACCCCGGGACGCTGGGCTTCAACCGTGGGCTCGACGCCTTCCACCTGCTGCCCGACGGCCGATACGTCCTCTCGTTCAGCGGTTCGAGCGCCAACAACCTCGTGACGATCGGTGGGCTGACGGTGAATCGCCGGGCCGTCGTGCTCTACGACCCGAACGACGACACGGCGCTCTTGCTCGGTGAGATCGGTGACACCTTCGGCGTCAACGCGGTCAGCGTCGCCCCGAGCGGGAATCTGCTGATCTCGTCACAGCTCGACGGCACGATCGATGGCCAGGTCTTCCAGGCGGGTGACGTGTTCGAGTACGACATCGTGACCGGTACGGCCTCGCTGTTCTTCGCGGAGGACGCGATCGCGAACGCGTCAAGGTACGAGCTGATCGGCGAAGGCTCCATCGACGCTGTACACGCCTACGAGGACGGTCGGCTTCTCTTTGTTAGTTCCGCACGCTATCTGGATCCGGGCGTCGCGATCATCGACAGCGGTGCCATTCTCGAGTGGAATCCGGCGACGTCGGAGCTCACGGAGTTGGTCGAGGGCTCGTTCTTCGATGCCGTCTCTGCGCCGGCCCGTGCGAGCATCCGGATCGACGCGCAAGGGGTCGTGCTGGACGGCGGTGACGAAGGGCTCGGCAGCCTGGTCTCCGTCGGAGGGGACGTCAACGTCGACGTGGATGGTGGACTGTTCTTCCTCGTCGATGGCTTCGAGCTCGCCGGTGAAGACGTGTCGGTCACCGGGGCGAGTTCGGCGATCGCGTCCGGAGACTCGAGCGCGACAGCAGCCTCGAACCTCGAGTGGAGCGTCACAGGGAATGCGTCGGTCACGGATGGAGTGAGCCTCCGCGCAGACGAGTCGCTGTCGATCGACGTCGGTTCGGCGACCTTCGCGGAAGGCACCTCTCTCGAAGCCGGGGACTCGCTGACGATCACGGCGGACACGACGCTGCAGCTCGACGGCGACATCACGGCCTCCGAGGAGGCCGCACTGGACCGCTTCCCGGGTGTCGCCGTTTCCCGCAGCGAGGTCGGGCCCGTCGGGCTCGTGTTCGCGGCAGACGGGGACGTCGCGCTGATCGACCCGGGCACGGGGCAGGGCGGACTGCTCTTTGAGGAATCGCTGTTCGGGCCGGGCAACGACGAAGACATCGATGCCTTCCACCGCCTCGAGAACGGCACCTTCCTGATGTCGACCGAGACGGAGGCGACACTCCAGGGGCTCACGGTACAGCCGGGCGACATCTTCAGGTTCGACCCCGAGACGTTGGTTGCGTCGCCGTTCTTCTCGACGCAGTTCGTGCTCGGGACGACCGCCAATCTCGACGCGGTCACGATCCTGGCGAACGGCAATCCGCTGTTGTCGCTGGATCAGACCGCGACGATCGACGGCGAGACCTACCGGGCGGGCGACGTCTTCGAACTCGACTCCAGCACGGGAGCGACGTCGCTGTTCTTCTCGCAGGACTTGCTCGGAACCGCGGACGACGTGACGGCCGTTCACGCCTATTCGGATGGCCGGCTGCTTCTCGCGACCGCGTCGGACAACACGCTCGGCGGGCTGTCCTTCGGGGCCGGGAGCGTCATCGAATACGATCCGTCCACGGGGACGGCGTCGCTGCTGATCGACGGGGCCGGTGCCGACGCGCTCTGGGCAAGGGAGCTGACCCTCGGCTCGGTCGAGATCTCCGGTTCGCAGATCGACCTGGGGGGATCGCTCACGGCGCCGCGCAGCACGCTGACCTCGACGTCGATCACGTTCGCCCCCGACGCCCTCGCCGGCGAGGTCGAACTCGTCGGTACCTCCGGTGCGGACACGATCGAGGTACGGGAGCTCCCGTCGCTGACGACGACCGATGCGGCCGGCGCGGTGGACACCGTGACCCTCCGAGGTCTCGGCGGCGACGACGCGTACCTCGTCCAGCTCTCGCGGGACGGAAGCGTGGAGGCAGCGATCGAGGTGTCCGACGATGCCGGCAGCGCAGACTCGCTGACGGTACTCGGCACGCACCGTGCGGAGCGGTTCGCCATCAACGATGGAGTCGTCGCGGTGAACCAGGCCGAGGGTGTGCTGCAGTCGATCTTCCACGACGCGCGGATCGAGGACCTGCGGATCGGGGCCGGCGCGGGCGCCGACGTCGTCGACGCCAGCGACGCGACACGCTCGGTGTTCGCCTTCGGCGACCTCGGCGCAGACCTCCTGGTGGGCGGAACCGGTGCCGACATCCTGATCGGCGGCCTCGGCGCCGATGTCGTCAACGGCGGCGCGGGCGACGACCTGCTGCTGGGCGGGGAGGGCGCGGATGCCCTCGATGGAGGGTCGGGCACGAACCTCCTCGACGGCGGCGCTGGCGCCGATGAACTGCTCGGCGGAGAGAACCGCGATCTGATCCTCGGCGGTGCGGGAGCGGACACGATCAATGGCGGCGAGGGAGACGACCTGCTGGCCGGCGAGGCCGGGGACGACTTGCTGAACGGCGAGGGCGGAGCCGACATCCTGCTGGGTGGCGACGACATCGACACCTTGATTGGTGGCACCGGAAGGGACATTCTCGAGGGCGGTGGCGGCGTCGACTTGCTGCTCGGCAACGCCCTCGACGTCGCGCGTGAGCAAGACCAGGGCATCGGTCTCGTCGGGCTGCGCGCCTTCTTCGACGCCTTTGCGTCCGAGACCTCGCTCGAGGAGTTCTCCTTCCTGGACCCGACGGAGGCGACGCCGCCTGCGGCCGACGATCGCCCCGCGCGCGTCTGGGTCGAGGATGCGCTGGCCGCCGTCCAAGGCGAGACGGCGACCTTGGCGTCGACGATCGGTGACGTGTTCGCGGACCTGAACGACGACGCGCTCGTCGGCGAGGCCGACTTCGCGCTCTTCACGACAGACTTGCGAAACCGTCAGGACAGCGGCATCGGCAGCGATCTCGATGGAGACGGGGACGTCGACATCGACGACTTCAACCTGTTGCTCGCCGAGGTTCGGGCGGGGGATGTCGCGCCGCCCGCGGTGCCGTTGCCTTCCCCGCTGCTCGCGGCTTCTGCGCCGCAGTCGGACAGCCCGTCGGTTGGCTCGCTGGAGCCCACCGCGTTGGCGCCGGTGGTCGAGGAAGCGATCGCGCGGTTGGCCGAGAACTTCGGCGAAGACGCCGTCGCCGAGCTCAGCGAGGTTCGGTTCGAGATCGTCGATCTACCGGGGCTGCTGCTCGGCCAGGCTTCTTCGCAGCTCGTCGAGATCGACATCGATGCGGCTGGCCACGGCTGGTGGATCGACGAAACGCCCGCGGACGACGGTGAATTCGACGTCGAGACTGCGGATGGTTTCGAAGTGGCAGGCATCGACCTGCTGACCGTGGTTACCCACGAGCTCGCCCACATCATCGGCTTCGAGCACGACGGATTGACCGGGTTCGACCCGGCCTTGGCCGCGGGCGCTCGGCTGATCCCCAGTCCCGCGTTGCCGGAGCCGCAGCCCGCGGACGCGACCCCGGCGGCGCCGATTCGCGGAGAGGCCGTCAAGATCGCAAGGACGGCCGACGTCTCGGCATCTGCGATGCTCGGCGACCGTGTTCGCGTCGAGTCGGGCGCCAAGGTCGGCGAGGGTGCCTCGCTGGGTGCCGACGTCCACGTGGGACGCGGTGCCGTCATCGGCGCGGGCGCGCAGGTGGGTGACGGGGTCCGCATCGGTCCGCGCACGGTCGTTCCGGACGGGGCGATCCTGCCGGCCGGCGCGACCCTGGAGGCGGTGGCGGCCGATCCGCGCCGCTTCTGGAGCCGCGAGGAGACGAATGCGCCGCAGGACCCGCGCAAGCCCTTTGACGACGACCGCCCGCAGGTGGTCGACCGCGCGGGCGACCGAGAACGATCGAACGGGAGCGGGCGCGATCACGGCGAGGACGACCGAGGAACCCGCTGGTGGAAGCGCTGGCTGCACTAAGGGCCGAAGGCCTTGACTTCATAGCCTCGCAGACAAACGGATCCGCCGGATCCTCATCGTGGGCGGAGGGACGGCCGGCTGGCTGACCGCCAGCCTGCTTCGCCGTCACCTCGGCGGGGATCGGCACGACATCACGTTGGTCGAGTCTCCCGGCGTGCCCACGATCGGCGTCGGCGAAGCGTCCGTCCCGACGCTCGTCCGGGCCCTTCGTGCGTTGGGAATCGACGAGCGGAGCTGGCTCGAAGCCTGCGACGCGACGTTCAAACTGGCCATTCGCTTCGACGGGTGGACCGTGGATTCCTCGCCGGTGGGCTTCTGGCATCCCTTCGGCCGGATCGGCGGTGCGATCGACGAGGTCGACTTCTTCCACCACTGGGTCCGCCAGCGCGCCGATTCCGGGGAGGCCCGCCGCTTCACGGACTTCTCCCTGCAGGTGGCCCTCTGTGAGGCGGGGCGTGGGCCCATGCCCCCCCGGGGGGGGGGGGGGGGGGGCCCCGCCCCCCCCCCCCCAGGGGCCCCCGCCCCTCCCTCCGCCCCCCCGCCCCGCGCCCGGGCCGCGGGGGGCCCCCCCGCCCCCCGCGGGGCCCCCCCACCCG